>PMJA01000270.1 GCA_003158415.1 Methylobacter sp. | reverse complement strand
TTAAGAAAGTTCATACGCTCGGATTGCGACTTATATTCTTCTATCGCCGTCAGGTTAATTGTGCCCAAGCGTTCAATTTGAGCCGACAGCTCATCAACCTTGCTTTTCCAACGCGGTTCTTCGGCTTGTTCGGGCAAGGTTTTTAATACTTGCTCGGCATCGGCGTCGATTTCTTTCAGCTGTTCGTTGACCGCCTGCTGGCGCACCTTGCTTTCCTGCAATTCAAAACGGATAGCGTCCAAGGCTTCTTTTTGTTTCTCCAACGCCCGTTGTACATGGGTATGCTGCTCGGACTGCTGCGTTATGTCGGCTTCAACGGCTTCCTGCAACCGGCGTTGTTGTTTTAACGTCGCTTCCAGCTTGTCCTTTGCTATCATGCGCTGCTGCAACTGCTGTTTTTCCTCATCCAGCGGCGTCAGCGTCAGTTGCAGTTTTTTATCCAGCTCGGCGATCCGCTCCTGCGAATGTTGCTGCTGGGCTTGCAGGCGTTCAATCTGTTTACCGGTAGCGACTTCAGCAGCGCGTAACGAGTCGATCTGCGCCTTGATACTGTAAACCTGCTGTCTGGCATCATTAACGGCGCGCTCGGTATTCGCCTGCTGCGCCTGCAACAGCTGATCGGCGGTTTCCAAGCTTTGTTTGTTTTGCTCCTGCTCCGCCAACACGTCGTCGGCTTCTTCCTGCAACAACCGGGATTCGGCGATCACCTCGGCATTTTCTGCCAGTTCGCGGCTGATTTCTTCCGTGTCATTGGCGATTTGCCCCAAGCGGCGTTGCTGATGTTCCCAGCGTGTCGAATAGGCGCTAAATTCCGCGCTTTTTAGCGACAACTCGGAACCCAGCTTATTGTCCTGTTGCTGGATCAGTTCGCGCAAAACTTCCGCCTCTTTCAACTCGGCTTCCGTCGTCGCCAACTGCTGCTCGAAAGCTTCGATTTCAACAAGCACGACTTCCTGCCGCTGTTTTAATAATCGCAATTCTTTTTCGCGCTGTAATACGCCGACTTTACTGTCTTTGGTATGGCTGACTTTTAACCAGCCCGGCCCGAACCAAGTGCCGTCAGGGGCAACCACCGATTCATAAGGCTTTACACTGACCGATAAGGCTCTGGCCACCGCATTATCATCGGCGCAATAAACCCCTGTCAACAACGCGCTTAAATCCCAGGGCGCGTTAACCTTATCCAGCAACGTTGGCTTTAGCGATGGCTCGCCTTGAGCGGGATTAGCCGTAGCCATTTCAAACAGCGCGACCGATTCATTAGTCAAACGGCTCAGACCTGGAATAACCGGCTCGACATTAGTCACACAAATCGCCTCCAGGTAAGACCCCAGTACCGTCTCCACCGCCGTATCCCAACCGGATTCCACATCAAGGAACTCAGCCAAGCGCCGGTTTTCGCCCAAAGCCATAGCCTCCAGCCACGCACCCAGGTTTTTATTATCCTTGCCCATCGCATGTTGTTGCAACAATTCCAGCGACGTAATCTTGCCTTTGATGCTGTGGCTTTCCGAGCGACGGCTATGCAGAGCATCATGCAGCTGCTTGACCTGCTGGCGCTGCTCGCGTATCTGATGATGCAATTGTTCCAACTGGGCTTGATGACTGTCGCGCTGAAAGCCGATGATTTCAATATCGGCATCCAGCGTCTCTATATCGCTTTGCAAATGACTGGATGACAGCTCGTCGCGCTCGCTATGCAATTTATCCATGCGGTTTTGCAATTGACGGTTCAGGTTTTCCAGTTGCGTCGCCGTTACCCGATGCACTTCGGCCTGTTCCTTATAGCGTGAGCTGGTCGAGCGATAGGCTTCCCACTGTGCTTGCCAAGCGCTACGCTGCTGCTGGGTATCGTGCTGCAATTGTAAAATCTCGTCCTGCCGCTCCTCGTCGATCATGGCGTTGTCTTCGGCTTCCAGCAAGGTTTGCTTAATCTCATCCAAAGCCTGCAAATCCAGCGCCAGCTGACTTAACGATTGCTCGGCCTGTAGCCGGGTGCGGTTGATTTCCAACAGAGTTTCTTCATGACTGGCGGCATGATGTTTGATGGCTTGTTCAAGACTGCTGACTTCGCCCACCATCGTGTAATATTCGCCCTGGGCCTGGTTCAATTGCTGCTGTTGGGTTTTATGTTCGGCGCGTTTCGCTGCGATAGCATTATCAATATCGCGCAGTTCCACAAACAAGCGGTTATGCTCGGCCGCAACTTCATGAAGTTTTGTTTCCAACTTGGAAGCCGCCTGATGATAGGCATTCCAGCGCATCGCCAACAACTCCAACCGGAACTGGCGTTCCTGCTTTTTCAGCTCGGTGTATTTTTCAGCTTTTTCCGCCTGTTTTTGCAAGTGTTTGAGCTGCTTGTCCACTTCTTCCTGCAAGTCGGCGAGCCGTTCCAGGTTTTCCCGCGTATGCTTCATGCGGGTTTCGGTTTCGCTGCGCCGCTCCTTGTATTTGGAAATACCCGCCGCTTCCTCGATATGTACTCTCAACTCTTCAGGCTTGGCTTCAACCATGCGCGAGATCGTGCCCTGCTCGATAATGGCATAACTTCTGGAACCCAAACCAGTACCCAGGAACAAGTCGGTAATATCCTTTCGACGGCAGCGCGAACCGTTCAATAAAAACAGCGATTGGCCGTCGCGGCTCACCTGCCGTTTGATGGCGATGGAATCGTATTGCGCGTATTCGCCGCCCAGCTTGCCTTCGGAATTATTGAAAACCAGCTCTACCGATGCAGTGCTAACCGGCTTGCGGCCTGACGAGCCGTTGAAGATCACATCGGCCATATTACCGCCGCGCAGATGCTTGGCTGAACTTTCGCCCATCACCCAGCGCACGGCATCAATAATATTGGACTTGCCGCAGCCATTAGGGCCGACGATGGCGGTCAAATTGCCGGTAATCGGAATAACCGTAGGATCAACAAAAGACTTAAAACCCGACAGTTTGATTTTTTCCAGCTTCATTTACAGGGTCAGAGTCTACGCTTAAGTTAAAACCTAGGCATTATCGGCGATATTGGGCTGAGTTTCGACTTTTTAATTAGGATTTTCAGCCTCGCCGGAAAAGTACATCGCCGTTAAAGCGCCGGTTATATCAATTATTAGGGGATGGATGCACTTTACTGAGGACGGTTTCTTCGTTAAGAACCCATGTGGAGACGATTCCAGTCGCCCCCACATGGACATTAAAGATAATTAATCTTCGCTATTTATAAAACGATAGATCACAGCGCCCAGCAACGCGCCGACAATTGGGGCGACCCAAAAGAGCCAGAGCTGTCCTAATGCCCAGTCGCCAACATACAGGGCAACGCCCAGGCTTCTTGCAGGATTAACCGA
This sequence comes from Methylobacter sp., assembly GCA_003158415.1. Classification (GTDB taxonomy): domain Bacteria; phylum Pseudomonadota; class Gammaproteobacteria; order Methylococcales; family Methylomonadaceae; genus Methylobacter_C. The sequence goes on along the minus strand of PMJA01000270.1, from coordinate 8,371 downwards.
GGTATTGGTGACGGGGATGGAAATCAAATGAATCAGGGTCAGACTCAGGCCAATGGCAATCCCCGCAAAGCCGCTTGGCGCATTTTTGTGGGTAACCGATAAGATGATGAACAGAAACATCATGGTCATGACAATTTCTGTAACCAGCGCCGCTAACAAAGAATATCCGCCAGGCGAATGCTCGCCGTAGCCATTGGAAGCAAAACCGCCGATAGTTGTAAAATCAGACTTTCCGCTAACAATAAGATATAAAACCCCGCCCGCAACAATCGCGCCTAAACATTGAGCAATAATATAAGGCAGCAGTTTGTTTGCCGGAAAACGGCCGCCCGCCCAAAGCCCGATGGACACCGCCGGGTTCAGGTGGCAACCGGAAACGTGGCCTATCGCATAAGCCATCGTCAACACGGTTAAACCGAAGGCGAAAGCCACGCCCAGCAAACCGATGCCGACATGCGGAAAGGCCGCCGCCAAAACCGCACTACCGCAACCGCCAAGAACCAGCCAAAAAGTTCCGAAAAACTCGGCATAATATTGTTTCATATTTCTTCTCCTGCTTTATAGTTATGTAAATAAGTCAGATACCCAACTGAAATTTAGACTACTGCTTAGCCGTAAACCACACGCCCAGCCGACATGTAATCCGTTTCGGATGCTATCATTTTATTTAACAAGCCCGTTAGTTTTTATTATTAACACCGAGCTAAAAATAGTTGAATACAAAGCCGAGTTAATACTCGGGGTGGTCGGTGTAGGCCTGCTACAAACCGCGCTTATCACAGCCCTGCGGCTTAAGTCCTGATGTGTCTTTCGGTAACGGTTGGACACTCATCGCCCACACCCGGCCTCACTGCTTGTTCGTGTTCCTATGAGTGACGTGGTTTTTGTTGTGTTATACTTCAGTTTTAGTAATTTTTGATGAGTCAGGTTATATAGCCATTACGTTTTATACTTATGAGTTTGTAAAGAAACTCAAGAGTGCCGGTTTTTTATGAAGCGCAAGCCGAGGCGGTTACTGAAGCACCGCGAGATTCTTTAGCGCAAGCACTTGATAGCCAACTTGCAACTAAAGCTGATATTTCAAGAGTAGAGCTGAAATTAATTAAAAGGAAAAAACCATGATCGAAATAGACAACAACTCAATTGAAATAAAACAGATACAACAACAAATGCTGGCTTACTTCAAAAGCCATTGGAAATTGTTTCTGGCCGAAGGCATTTTCCTCATCGTCCTGGGTTTTATTGCTATATTAGTGCCGCACTTTTTTACCGTGGCCATCGTGGTTTCCTTAGGCTGGATACTGCTGTTTGGGGGCACCTTTCTTATTATCCGGGCCTTGTCTTTATTTCGGATGCCGGGTTTTGGCTTGTGGTTATTTATGGGTCTGTTGCAGTTTATTATCGGCTACCTGTTTCTTGCCCAACCGCTGGAAGGCATACTTACCTTAACAATGCTGATGACGCTGTTTTTTGCCTTGGAAGGCGTTGCCAAAATTTCTTTCGCGCTGATGATGCGCCCGCTGGCCCACTGGGGCTATGTGCTTTTCAGCGGCTTGACTGCGTTATTTTTAGCGCTGATCGTATGGATGAGTTGGCCGGGAGCCGCCGAGTGGTTATTAGGTCTGCTTTTTGGCATTAATATGCTTTTCGGCGGCTGGTCGCTGGTTAATATCAGCCTGCGCTACAAAGACAGCCATTAAGTTAAGCCGTCATTCCGGACAACCCTCGCTACGCTCTCCCTGCCGGAATGACGCGATTTTTCTTAACTTAATGGTTGTGAGCCAAGCGCTCAAGCAACGGGAGATAAACACCCATGCACTTTAAAAACATGTCTATTACCNNCTTCCTGATCTGGAATTATGGATAGCGCAGATGGGCGCTTTTGCGCCGCTGGGCTTTATCGCATTATTTGTCGTTCTGACGCCTTTTTTTATATCAGTCGACACACTGTGTTTTGCCGCAGGTTTATTATTTTCATTCGGGGCGGCAGAATTTTATATGACCATTGCAACCTACCTGGCATCCGCGCTTATTTTTTTTCTGGGTCGCCATTTATTTAAGGATAGAGTTGTCAGGTTCATTGCCAATCATCAGCAGTTAGCCGCGCTGGATACCACGATTAGCAATCAGCCCTTCAAACTGATGTTGTTGTTACGGCTGACACCGTTGCCGTTTGCACTGCTCAGCTATGCCTTATCTGTCACACAGGTTGAATTCCGAGCCTATCTGGCCGCAACCAGCGGCATCTTGATCTATAACACCAGTCTGGTGTACATGGGTTATGCAACCAAGCATCTGGCCGGTTTAGTCAGCGGATCAGCGAAGCAGAGCGGTGTTTCTTATCCGCTGTTAGTCCTGGGTCTGGCGATTACATTGGCGGTATTGTTCTACATAACAAAAATAGCCGGTGAAACCATAACCCGTTTGAATTCGGAAAAACCCGACCCCTCATGATAATGGAATTTTACAGCGGCATCCCGCCCCTGCTAGTTCAATTTGTCACGACTGTGGCCTTTTCTTTTGTGGTTGGTCTTGAGTTTCGCAGCTACCACTATGCCAATGATTATAAACTGCATTTCGGCAGTACGCGCACCTTTGTTCTGATCGGTATATTGGGTTTTATCCTTTATACACTGGATGCCAGCCGCCTGTTGTTTGCCGCCGGTTTGTTGTTGCTGGGCGCCCTGCTGCTGGTTTTTTACTGGCGACTCTCGGCGGAAAGGTCTTTTTCACTGTTCAGCACCTTATTTGCGCTGTTGATTTATTTGATAGGCCCCATCGCCAGCCTGTTTCCCAGCTGGTTTCTGGTACTGTTTATTGTAGTACTGATTTTGCTGCTGGGTGAAAAGCCGCTGATTCATCGCATTTCCGATCAGCTCGCCAATGAAGAAATCGTCACCCTGGCCAAGTTTCTGATTATTTCCGGCGTTATTTTGCCGCTATTGCCCGATCAAGCCGTTTCGCCGATGCTGCCGGTCACTTATTACCGGGTATGGCTGGCGGTTATCATCGTCTCCGGTTTTTCTTACCTGAGTTATCTGGCTAACAGTTATTTTTTCAAAAGCCGCAGCCTGTTAATTACCGGACTGCTGGGGGGCCTTTATTCCAGTACGGCGGCAACGGTGGTGATCGGACGCCGCGCTCATGATCTGACTAGCGTATCCGGGCGCACGGTATCGTCGGCGCTGATTATGGCGACCATCATGATGTACGTCAGGTTGCTGGCGATTATTTTTATGTTTGACTGGAAGGTGGCGCTACAGTTATTAACGCCTTTTATCATCATCATTTTGTTATCCATAGCAACCATCATCGGTTTGCTCACCATTAAAAATCATGCGCCTGAATTACACGATGTCAGCGAAGTAAAACATCCGCTGGAATTATCCACAGCCATTATTTTTGCCTTATTGTTTATACTGTTTGCGTTCCTGACCCAATATATAACCAGTAACTACGGTAGCCACGGCCTTAAATCGCTAGCCGTCATTGTCGGTTTCACGGATATAGACCCGTTTATCCTGTCATTGCTCAGCGGCAAATTTATCGTACCCGATACAACCATAGTCTCCGCCGTCATATTGGCCAGCGGCAGTAATAATTTGCTAAAAGCAGCTTATGCCGTGGCATTGGCAAGAAACCGTTCAGTCCTATTGGCAGCAGTCTGGCTAATATTCTTGTTTGTCATCTCAATTTTGTATGCCTACAAATATGCCTGGTAACTTTTCATTTTTTGTTATTACATAAAAAGTTACTGATAATCTGTTAATCTGTGGCGATAAAATTAATATTCGTCATCAAGGTAACTATGAAACCACAACGCAACCATAACCTGATAACCAAAGTGCTTATCGTGGGGCTGTTCATAGGCATTTTAAGCTATTTATTCCATCCCGACGTAGGCCAATTCAGTATCATGATGAATGGGCAACCGGTCGCAAGCCCGTTAGTCCGCTTTGCCGCGATCCCTACATTCTTAGTGATTATGCTCATCACCGGCATGCTGATGGCGTTAGTGTTTTTAGGCGCGGGAGCGCTCCTATTTATGGTCGCCACATTTATTGCCTTGCTCGGCATTGCCGTTGTCATGCCTTTTTTCTGGCCGATACTGCTTATTATTTTTCTGTTCATCGCGCTGATGTCATTGAGAGACTGACCTGAATTAAATCTCCAAACGGACGCCATTCATTTTCAACCATGCACCGCAGTCTCGGTAATCATGACAATACCGTTCAACGGCTTTCCAGAATGCGGGGGAATGGTTGTGATGCAGGATATGACATAGCTCATGGATAACCACATAATTAACGATTCTGTCCGGTGCGATAATAATCCTCCAGTTGTATTGTATGCCGCCAGTAATGCTGCAACTGCCCCATCGGGCTTTAAACGCTTTAATGGTGACGGATGTCGGCTTAACCCCGATAATCGCGGCATAGCGCAAAGTTTTGTCGGTTAACTCGGATTCGGCCCGCAGCTTATACCACTTAATCAGCAACTGTTTAATGACCGGTGTGTTATCCGCAGCTACATCGCGGACTGAAACCACCAGTTCATCCTGATGCAGCTTAATCACCGGGTAACGTCCCGCTACGATTTTTAACGGATGACTTTTATCCAGGTAGGAAAAGCTTTCCCCTGCAACAAACGCCTTGGGCTTAATGGTCATTATTTGCTGCTGGATGGCCAGTTTTTCCTTGATCCAACGGCTTTTTTTAGCCACTAAAGATTCAATGGCGGCCAAGGCCAAACCTTCGGGAACCATAACGAATACTTCGCCTTTTTGTATTTTGATAGCGGCGGTTTTTCTTTTGGAGGATCGGATGAGTTCGGCAACAAAGCCGACTCCTTGTATGACATTCATGCTGTACCTTAGTGTTACCTGATTTTTATGATTTAACTATCACTAAAAAGTGATTTTGTGTCAATATTCCGTTTCTTTTCATCTGCGTTAAAAATCAGGACGTACATCGTGACAATTAGATCATTTAACCATAAGCAGCCCAAAATCGGCACAGCCGTTTTTATTGATGACAGCGCCGTGGTCATTGGTGATGTGACCCTGGGCAATGACGTATCCATCTGGCCTGCAACCGTAGTCAGAGGCGATGTCGAAAGCATAAAAATCGGCGACGGCACCAATGTTCAGGATGGTTCCGTACTGCATGTATCTCATGCGGGCAAGTTTTCGCCCCAAGGCCAGCCATTAACCATAGGCAAAGGCGTGACTATTGGACATAAAGCGGTGGTGCATGCCTGCACCGTAGGCGATTATTGCCTGATCGGCATAGGCGCAATCATATTGGATGGAGCAGTGCTTGAAGATTATGTGATGCTGGGGGCCGGCGCTCTAGTCCCATCCGGCAAACGGCTGGAAAGCGGTTATTTATATATAGGCTCGCCTGCCAAGCAGGCAAGACCTTTAACAGACGCCGAAAAGGAGTTTTTGGAATATTCTGCACAGCAATATATTCATTTAAAAAATGAGTATTTGCAAAAGACGCTAGAAGCTTGCACTCAAAACTCAGCATCATGATATACATTCTGCACATCATCCAGCTCATCCAACATACCTAAAAACCTTTCAAACAATACCAGATCATCACCGCTAATAGCCGTGGAGCTTTTGGGCAGAAATTGAATTTCGTCCACATCAAAATCAATTCCGCCAAATGAATCCGCTAAGGCTTGCTTAGCCTTAAAATAGTCGGCGGGGGGGGTGAAGACGGTGATTTTTCCATCATCGTTTTCAATATCGGTCACATCGACATCGGCTGTCAGCAATGCCTCAAGAACAATGTCTTCGTCATCATGCTTAAACGCCAGGATAGCGGTATGGTCAAACATGTGGCTGACAGTGCCTTGAGTACCAATTTTACATTTTGTTTTGGTAAAACACAGGCGTACATCACCAAAAGTACGGTTAGGGTTGTCGGTCAGGCAGTCGATAATCACTATGCAGCCGCCGGGGCCATAACCTTCATATCGGGCTGGTGCAAAGTCTTCACCGCCGCCGCCTTTAGCTTTGTCGATGGCTTTTTCAATGACGTGGGTAGGCACCTGATCTTTCTTGGCTCGATCAATTAGCCCCCGTAATGCTAAGTTTCCATCCGGGTCGACACCTCCCGATTTAGCGCACACATATATTTCACGACCATATTTGCTGTAGACTTTTGCCTTGGCATCAGACGTCTTGGCCATGGACACTTTACGGTTTTGATAGGCTCTACCCATTTTGCTGCTACTCCATTGAAAAAAATAAACACGAGGATTTTACCGTTAAGTAATGGCATAAGGAACCTTTTAGTTGTCTCATCAAACGCTAATCCCTGTATGCGAGCCACTGTTTTCTTTTGCTGGCCGTTAGCGGCGGCTTTATTACCACACGCCCGGACACCCTGCAAATTTTAATAATAACGACAATAGATTGACTAAACAGGGAGTAGTCATACAGAATATGCCGATTAGTTTAGCTCTATTTAGCCCTGACCCCCCGCATGGACAACTGCGTTTCCGCCCAAAACAGTTTAGTTTCTGTCCGTAATTTGTCGTTTTCTCGCGGCGACACGGTCATATTTGATGACATTTCGCTGGATTTTGAGCGCGGAAAAATCACTGCGATTATGGGGCCTAGTGGCACAGGCAAAACCACGTTATTAAAGCTCATCGGCGGGCAGTTATATCCCGATAAGGGCACTATCACCGTAGACGGACAGAATGTCCACCAGTTGCGCCGGAGCGAACTGTACACGCTACGCAAGCGGCTGGGCATGCTTTTTCAAAGCGGCGCTTTATTAACGGACATGAACGTCTATGATAATGTCGCCTTTCCGTTGCGGGAACATACGCAGCTTTCCGAATCCATGATCCGTACGCTGGTGTTAATGAAGCTGCAAGCGGTAGGTTTGAGAGGTGCCCGCAATCTGATGCCTAACGAGCTGTCCGGCGGCATGGCCCGGCGCATCGCCTTAGCACGGGCAATTGCGCTGGATCCAATGATGATTCTCTATGACGAGCCATTCACCGGCCAGGATCCTATTTCTATGGGCGTGTTGGTGCATCTGATTAAATCGTTAAACAATGCCTTGGGATTAACCAGTATTATTGTCTCTCATGATGTTCATGATACCTCGGCGATTGCCGATTATATTTATGTGTTGTCAGGCGGCAAAATTGCAGGTGAAGGCACTCCGCAGGAAATCCAGCAATCGGAATCCGAATGGGTGCAGCAATTCATGACCGGCGCGGCGGATGGCCCGGTGCATTTTCACTACCCTGCAAAAGATTATGTGGATGATCTGCTGTCATCAGGAAAACGTTATTAAATGATTAAATTTCTACAATATTTGGGTCAAAGTACGCGCACCAGCTTTACCAAACTGGGACGGGCGACCTATTTTTTGCTCCAGATTATTTCCGGCATACTCAGCGTATTGGCTAGGCCCCGCTTACTGCTTAAACAGATGTATTCGGTCGGCGTGTTGTCTTTTTTGATTATCACCGTTTCCGGGCTGTTTGTCGGTATGGTTCTGAGCTTGCAGGGTTATTACACGTTGTCCGACTTTGGCGCGGAAGAATCGCTGGGTGTTATGGTGGCCGCTTCGTTAGTGCGGGAGTTAGGGCCGGTGGTATCCGCGCTGTTATTCGCAGGCCGGGCGGGTTCGGCCTTAACGGCGGAAATCGGCCTGATGAAAGCCACCGAACAGCTGTCCGGTATGGAAATGATGGCGGTGGATCCAATCAAACGGATTATTACACCGCGCTTTTTAGCCGGATTACTGTCCATGCCGTTGCTGGCCGCATTGTTCAGCGCCGTCGGCATTATCGGCGGACAAATAATAGCCTCTGGTTTGCTGGGTGTCGATGAAGGCGCTTTTTGGGGGCAGATGCAGGCAGGCATCGATTTTCGGGATGACATCATCAATGGCGTGATTAAAAGTGTCGTGTTCGGCTTTATTACCTCCTGGATCGCCTTATTTGAAGGTTATGACGCCATACCCACCTCGGAAGGCGTGAGTCGCGCGACGACGCGCACCGTAGTCAATTCAGCTTTTAGTATTTTAGGTCTGGATTTTATCCTGACCGCACTCATGTTTGGAGACCATTAATGCAGCACACCAGTACCCAGGATACGCTAGTCGGACTTTTTGTCGCCTCCGGCATCATCGGCTTGTTTTTTCTTGCCATGCAAGTCAGTAATTTAAGCTCTTTTAGTGAAGGGGACGGTTATACCGTTACTGCGCGTTTTGAAAACTCCGGCGGACTCAAGATTAAATCACCGGTTTCTGCCGCAGGCGTTAAAATCGGCAAGGTCAGCGCCATCACCTACGACCCTAAACCTTACCAGTCGGTCGTGCAGAAGCGCATCAAT
>PMJA01000022.1 GCA_003158415.1 Methylobacter sp. | reverse complement strand
AGCTTTTTAATTGAGAACATGTTCAAAAGTTCTTAATCAAATCCATGCCGGCATACAATTGCGCAACTTGCTCTGCATAACCGTTAAAAGGCAAGGTGGGACGTTTTAAAAACTCGCCGATGCGCCGCTCTTTTGCCTGAGTCCAGCGCGGATGATCGACGGCTGGATTCACATTCGAGTAAAAGCCGTATTCATTAGGCCCCGCCTTCATCCAACTGGTAACAGGCTGTTTTTCGACCAAGCGGATTTTTACGATGGATTTAGCACTCTTATAACCGTATTTCCACGGCACGACGAGGCGTATCGGCGCGCCATTTTGGTTCGGCAATACTTCGCCATAAAGGCCGACTGCCAGCAGTGTTAAGGGATGCATGGCTTCGTCGATACGCAACCCTTCCCGGTAAGGCCAGTCCAGCGTGGCGGATTTTTGTCCGGGCATTTGTTCAGGATCTTCCAGGCTGATGAATTCGACAAATTTGGCATTGCCGGTAGGTTCTACGCGTTTAAGTAATTCAGCTAACGAATAACCTACCCAAGGTATCACCATGGACCAGGCTTCCACACAACGTAAACGATAAACGCGCTCTTCCAAGGGCGCGAGTTTTAGCAGTTCCTCTATATCAAAGACTTTGGGTTTATGGACTTCGCCTTCCACAGTGATAGTCCACGGACGCGTTTTCAAGCTACCTGCATTTAGAGCAGGATCTTCTTTGCCGGTGCCAAATTCATAAAAGTTGTTGTAATTGGTTACGTCTTTGAAAGGCGTTAATTTATCAGGCAAACTTTCAGTCGTTTTTTTAACATTTGCCAATTGTTCACCGGCTAAAACGCTGGATGGCAATAATCCCGCCAGCGTCGCACCGGCTGCTAACTGCATAAAATGCCGCCGGTTATAGAATAATGCTTTCGGCGTAATCTCTGAGGATGGAATAATGGGGCTATGAGCTATCATGATTTTAATCTCAATTAGTATGCTAACAAGCACTGAGGGCAATAGTGCTTAGCGCTTGCTAAACTCAATGTCACTACTTTGACGAACCATGAGTCCGGTAACGCCGACTGGCGGAGAATCGAGACTTTTCAGTATTTAGTGACATAATGATTCTCTTCAGGTTAAGTAATTTCAGGTTTTTGGTGTTGATGTCAAACGCCATTCTTGGCGCGCAGATAGGTTACGGTATTTTAAAAAAATAATGACTAACCTAAAATAACAATACACTCTTTCATTATTTGGAACAATTTATGGATCGCTTTCACTCAATGCAGGTGTTCGTTGCGGTTGCTGATACGGAAGGTTTTGCTTCAGCTGCCAGGAAACTTTATATGTCACCGCCTGCTGTCACGCGTACCATTGCGGCCTTGGAAGATCATCTTGGTGTGATGCTTTTTCATCGAACGACCCGGCAGGTGAAGCCGACCGACGCAGGTATACGTTTTTTGGAGGATTGTCGGCGTATCCTGGCGGATCTTGATGAAGCTGAGGAGTCAGTAGCCGGCGCACACCGCGTTCCACGAGGAAAATTGTTCGTAACCGCATCGTCGCGGTTCGGATACCTGCACGTAGCACCGCTGTTAATAGAATTTCTGGAGCGCTACCCCGAGGTGTCGGTGCAGACGCTGTTCGTGGATCGTGTGGTCAATCTGATAGACGAAGGACTCGATGTGGCAGTGCGTATCGGAGAATTGCCGGATTCGGCGCTCACTGCGATTCGAGTGGGATCGGTACGTCGTGTGATTTGTGCTTCGCCAGAATATCTGGATGCACGGGGTATCCCGCAAGTGCCGGAGGACATCAGAAGCCACGACATCGTGCAGTTTTCGAGCCTGGCGTCGAAGGCTGAATGGCATTTCAAAGGCCTGGAAGGTAACGTCACGATCCCTTTCTCGACCCGACTCACTGTCAACACCGCAGATGTCGCGATCGCGGCCGCTGTTGCCGGACGCGGGTTGACCCTGGTATTGTCGTACATGATTGCGCCGGAGCTTGTGTCAGGAAAACTCAAGATTGTTCTCGCCGACTACGAAAATCCCTCGCTGCCTGTTCATGTGGTTTATCAAGAAGGCCGCAAAGCGGCGGCTAAGGTGCGCGCTTTTGTCGATTTCGCAGTGGAAGGCTTACGGGCACTTACCTTCATTAATTGAGTGATAAGTGTTATTCGATATGACGAACAAAGAACGATGCTGTTTTTCAGCGAATTAAGAATTTACGGACGATTCAAATGTTATCCGGATAGGCAGACCAATCCTGAGCGCAAAGCCAAGTATCTGGCGTAGACGTCAATGATGTTATTGAAATCTCGGAGCTAATACAAGTTTTTTTCTGCATTCCAATATTATAAGCAACGACTGTCCGTGGATCGCTTTTTATTTGCAAAAAGTAAAATACAAATTATGAATAACTGTTGGTAGTGCTAGTTGATTCACTTAAATTGACTGGCCGCTTCCTGTGGGTAAGTTGCCATTTGAAAATATGGGTTGATTGACTCCTTGGGGTCGCAGGATAGGGGTAGGGAACGGCTTTC
>PMJA01000368.1 GCA_003158415.1 Methylobacter sp. | reverse complement strand
AGGATTTTAAATTGGGAATTGCTGCCAAAACCACGGGAAAGGTGCCACCCCCATCGAAGGTTAGTCGGAGCGAAGCGACGCGGGTTTTTGCTTTTTACTCTACCTCAGTAGCTGTCGTGTCCGTTGTCGATGCCCGCCAGTTTTCCGCGTTTCTTCACCGCCACTAACAATATTGAAAAGAAGCCGCGTGAGCGAGTTAATTTAGTAGTGCTTTAGGTTGATTCAATCTGTTGGGTAGTTTTAGGCTGGTCATGTCGATTACAAAGCGGTACTTCACGTCACTTTTCAACACGCGCTCGTAGGCGTCGTTAATCTGCTGGATCTGGATGATTTCTATGTCTGACGTGATTGCGTTTTCGGCACAGAAATCGAGCATTTCCTGGGTTTCCTTTATGCCGCCGATCAAAGAACCGACTACGCGCCGCCGTTTGAATACCAAATTGGCGACGGATGGTGACGGATGCGGGTGGCTAGGCACGCCCACCAGGCATAACGTGCCGTCACGCTTGAGCAATGCCGTGTAGTCATCCAGGTTATGCGGGGCGGCGACGGTGTCTAGTATGAAGTCAAAGCTGGCAAGGTGGGCTTGCATCTCATCGTGATTTTTGGAGATGACTACTTCATCAGCGCCCAGTCGTTTAGCGTCTTCCGCTTTGCCGGGACTGGTGGTGAACAGCACGACATGCGCGCCAAAGGCATGGGCAAATTTTACGCCCATGTGACCCAATCCGCCCAAGCCTACGATGCCGACTTTGTCGCCGTTGCCGACTTTCCAGTGTTTCAACGGCGAATAGGTGGTAATGCCCGCGCATAACAAGGGCGCTACGGCGGCGGGATTAAGTTTATCCGAAACATGCAGCACAAAGTCCTGGTTAACTACGATCTGGCCGGAATAGCCGCCGTAGTTGGTGCCGCCGCTATGTTTGTCGGGGCTGTTATAAGTAAATTCCGCCTGATTGCAAAATTGCTCCAGATTATCCTGGCAATCGGGGCAAACCCGGCAGGAGTCGACCATGCAGCCGACGCCGACGCTATCGCCGGGCTTAAAACCTTTAACTTTACCGCCCACTTGAGTCACTGTGCCGACAATTTCATGGCCGGGCACCATGGGAAACACCGAGCCGCCCCATTCATTGCGCACTTGATGTATGTCGGAGTGACAAACCCCGCAGTAGCGTATTTCTATCTGGACATCGGTAGGCCCAGGATTTCGCCTTTCAAAGCTAAACGGAACCAGTGGCGCGTTATGCTGATGGGCTGCATAGCCTATAGTCTTTTGCATAGTTGTTCCTTTGAATGTTTAGTGTTGGTTTGTAATTGGAATTGCATTCCTAACTTAACGCATAAGCGCGGATGGCCCCTGAATTGAAGTGCCGATAGCCTGCCCGAAAGAAGCGCCCAGTTTGCCGACTATTTTATCCAGCAATCGGCCCTGCTTGGTAAAGTCCACCTGTTTTTCCGCGCCGATAATATCTTTGGCGACGGTGTCTTCAGTACCAAAGGCATCGGCAACACCCAATTTTACGCCGGCTTCGCCGGTCCAAATCAGGCCGGAAAACATATCCGGCGATTCTTTGAGCCTGTCGCCGCGTCCGGCTTTAACCGCGCTTATGAATTGCTGGTGAACTTGATCCAATAAGCCCTGCATGTACTCGGTTTCGTCCGTTTTAGGCGGCGAAAAAGGATCGAGCATGGCTTTATGCGCGCCTGCGGTCAATAATCTTCGCTCTACGCCCAGTTTTTGCATAATATCAACAAAACCAAAGCCATCCATCAATACGCCGATAGAGCCGATAAGACTGGAGGGGTTGACAAAAATTTTGTCGGCGGCCGAGGCAATGTAATAACAGCCGGAGGCGCAAATATCGCTGACCACGGCATAAATCGGCAAATCAGGATGTTCTTTTTTTATTTTCCTGATTTCTTCATAAACATAAGCGGATTGCACGGGACTGCCGCCCGGCGAGTTCGAGTGCAGAATAATGCCTTTGGTTTGTTTGTCTTTAACGGCGTTTCTTAAGCCTTCGATAATGCTTTCCGCGCTGGCATCTTTGTCTTCAGCAATAACGCCTACCACGTCAATGACAGCGGTATGTTCGTTGCTGTCGATGCCCATATCTTTTTTAAACGCAGGATAGAGGGCCACGCCAGAGACGGCGATTAAATATAAAAAAATTAAAGACTTAAAAAAAATGCTCCAACGTCTGGCGCGGGTTTGTTCCGTGACAGCGGCTAAAGCCAGTTTTTCAATGACGTCACGTTCCCAGCCGGATTCGCGGGTGACGTCTGCTTTGTATCGATTTTCCATGACTTTTTAACCTTAAATAATGTTAAGTAATTCAGTAGTCTGTTGCAGGCACAGCAATGGCTGGTATTGTTGCAGGCTGGCTGCCGAGTTTGCGCCGCATGACACGGCAATAGCCGGAATGGGGGCATTGAGCGCCATTTGCAAGTCGTGTATGGAATCGCCCACCATTAATGTGCGTTCTTTTGCGGTAGAGGTATGCAAAATAATTTCGCGCAACATGCGTGGATCGGGCTTGGATGCGGTTTCATCCGCACAGCGGGTTATACAAAACAGGTGTTCCGTGCCGGTAGCCCGTAATGCTTCCTGCAAGCCGACCCTGGTTTTGCCGGTGGCAACCGCAAGCTGATAGCCTTGATTTTTTAATTGCCCCAACATCTCCTGAACGCCTGGAAACAAATCATCCGCACTGATTTGTTTGGATAAATAATTGCGACTGTAACTGGCGACCAATTGCTGTTGCGTTTTTGCATCGGCGTCAGGAAACAGCGTTTGCATGGCCCTGTTAATGCTTAAACCGATCACATCCTTGGCCGCCTGCGCTTGCGGCACTGGGTAATCGCATTGTACGGCGGCCTGTTGCAGACACCGGGTAATCCAGTCTATGGAATCGATCAGGGTGCCGTCCCAATCAAAGATAATTAAATCAAACCTGTGCTTCATGTTTTAATAAAGTTTCCAGTTGCGCCGGTAAGGGGGCTGAAATGATCATGGGCGCCCCGGTAACAGGATGCTGAAACCGTAAGGTTTGCGCATGGAGAAACATGCGTTTATAGCCTTTGCTTTTAAAGGCCCTATTGACTTCATCCAGGCCATAACGTTCATCGCCGACGATAGGATGGCCCAGGCTGGCGGCATGCACGCGTATTTGATGGGTGCGCCCGGTTTTCGGCGAGGCTTCAACCAGGGTGGCGTCAGGAAATAACTGCAAGCGTCGAAACAGTGTTTCTGCTGCTTTGCCGGACGGACTGATGACCACGATGCGTTCGCCGCCTTTGCCGGCATTTTTTAACAAGGGCGCGGTGACTACCAGCTTTTTTCTGGCCCATTGCCCGGAGAGCAGAGCCTGATAAGTCTTCTGAATTTGGCTGTTGCGGAAAAGTTCTTGCAACAGGCGCAAAGCACTACGTTTTTTGGCGATCAGCAGGCAACCTGATGTGTCTTTGTCCAGCCTGTGTACTAGTTCTAAAAAATGTGCGTCGGGTCTTAACAGGCGCAATCCTTCGATTATGCCGGAACTGACGCCGCTACCGCCGTGTACGGCAAAACCGGCCGGTTTGTTGATGATCAGAAAACCTTCGTCTTCAAACAAAATACCCTGTTGCAACGCGGCTTGCAAACCCTGTGGAATGTATGACTCTTCGCTGCGTTCGGCCACCCTGACCGGAGGAACCCGGACTATATCGCCGGCAACCAGGCGGTACTTGACATCCACGCGGCCTTTATTAACCCTGACTTCGCCTTTTCTGACGATGCGGTAAATATGGCTTTTAGGTACGCCTTTTAAACGGGTAATTAAAAAATTGTCCAATCGTTGGTCGCTATTGTCTTCAGTAATTTCGACATATACAACTTTAGGTAACGCGCTTTCTTCTATGCTCATAGTGCAAATAATACCAGTATCCGGGGATGATTGATGCTTTAAAATTGATGTAAGGCGATAAGGTTGTTATATTAGGCAAGTTTTTAAGAAAAACAACTTTAAGCTCTGCGGATTTTTCAGTGATGAAACCGGCTTAGAGCAACTTAATGAAGATTAAAACAACACTTACGTGATTAATTTCTCATTATAAGATTTTCGGGTTCATCGTACGACCCTAGACGCACGATTTTTAACACCTGTTTAAAACAGACTTTACGACCCAAGACTGAGAAATATTAACTTAATCTGTCCGCGCCCAAGCTATGGCTTCTTGTTGAAGTCTAAAATAACGACAAAGATGGCGCAGATGACGGAACATAAGACCGTAAAGACTAAGCTGATTATGTTACTGGTTAGACATAATGCTTCGTGCTTGTATTGACACACACAATGATGCGCTAACCAAAACCGGTTCAATTCAGTAAAATCTGACAATGGAGCAGGAAACTATAAGGATACAAAATGAAAAGAATGCTTATCAACGCTACGCAGGCTGAAGAACTGCGAGTCGCTTTGGTAGACGGTCAAAAACTGTATGATTTTGACATAGAAGTCCCTTCAAAAGAACAAAAAAAATCCAATATCTACAAAGGTATCATCACTCGCGTAGAACCCAGTTTGGAAGCGGCATTTATCAATTATGGCGCGGAAAAACACGGCTTTTTGCCTTTCAAGGAAATTTCCCCGCTCTACAGGCAAAGTCAGGACGGCGCTGAACCGGATGGTCGTCGTCCCGCTGTAAAAGACATGATCAAGGAAGGCCAGGAAATCCTGGTTCAAATTGAAAAGGAAGAGCGCGGCAATAAAGGCGCAGCGCTAACGACTTATATCAGTCTGGCGGGTACTTATCTGGTATTAATGCCGAACAATCCCAAGGCTGGCGGCATATCCCGGCGCATAGAAGGCGAAACCCGCAGCGATTTGCGTGAAGTCATGGCAGCGCTGGAAATTCCCGAAAGCATGGGCTTGATCGTCAGGACGGCGGGCTGCGGCAAAAATGCCGAAGAACTGCAATGGGATTTGAATTATCTGCTGCAACTGTGGGAAGCCATCGATCGCACGTCCAATGAGCAGAAAGCGCCGTTTTTGGTGTTTCAGGAAAGCAACGTTATCATCCGGGCTTTGCGCGATCACTTGCGCGGTAATATCGACGAGATTTTGATCGATAATGAAGACTCATTCAAGTTGGTGCAAGACTTCCTTAAACAGGTTATGCCGCATTTTTTGCCTAAAGCGAAACTGTATCAGGATGCGGTGCCTTTATTCAGCCGTTACCAGATTGAATCCCAAATTGAAGTCGCCTACTGTCGTGAAGTTTCGCTGCCTTCAGGCGGATCATTGGTTATCGACCATACCGAAGCGTTAACCTCAGTTGACATCAACTCCGCCCGCGCCACCAAAGGCAGTGACATTGAAGAAACTGCGCTGAACACCAACCTGGAAGCGGCCGATGAAATCGCCCGCCAACTCAGATTGCGCGATTTGGGCGGCTTGTTTGTCATCGACTTCATTGACATGCTGTCCAATAAAAATCAACGCATGGTGGAAAATCATCTGCGTGATGCGCTTAAAATCGATAGAGCCCGCATTCAAACCGGTCGTATTTCGCGTTTCGGCCTGCTGGAAATGTCTAGACAACGGATGCGTCCGTCTTTGGGCGATTCCACGCAATTGCCTTGCCCGCGCTGTAAAGGCCAGGGCACGATACGTAACGTGGAGTCGGTAGCGCTTTCGGTGTTGCGCATTCTCGAAGAAGAAGCCATGAAGAAAGGCACGGAAAAAGTGATCGCCCATTTGCCTATCGAGTGTGCGACTTTCCTGTTGAATGAAAAGCGCCATGCCATCGAACAAATCGAAGCCCGATTGAAGGTCGGTATCATTATTTTGCCTAGCAAGCATCTGGAAACACCGGCTTATGACATTGAGCGCATCAAGGAAAAAGAAACCGGCGACGAAAAACCCAGTTACTTGCAGATAAAAGCGGAAGACATTACCGTTCCTGAATTTGCGCAACAAATAAAACCGAAAGTTGAAAACGCGGCCATCAAGGAATTTATGCACGATTCCCCCGCGCCTGTACAAACAAAAAATGAAGCTGCCAGCTTGATTAAGCGCTTTTGGCATAAGCTCATAGGCTCCGGATTTGCAGCTGAGTCTGAACCTGAGCCGGAAGTCAAAGTATCGCCTGCGCGGGTTGAAAGAGTAAGAGCGACTGACGAAAGTCAGCCGGGCAGAGGCCGGAATAACCGGCGCGGCGGTAGAAATCAAGGGCCAAGAAGCCAGGAGCCGCGTCAAAATCAGGAACCGCGTCAAAAACAGGAGCCGCGTCCTGAGCGCGCCGCACCGGTGCAAGACGCCAAACCGGAACAAAACAAAGAACCCCGGTCTGGTCGCAATATCAGGGGGCCGGGCCGCAACGTTAGGCGTAATCTTGCGCCGGTCAATGAAGGAGTCGATGAAACTAACGTAGCGTTTAAACCCGAAGCACCGACGGCTGCTATTGCGCCGGTAACCGAAGCGGCATTAGTGACGCAGGATGTTGTTGCAACGACGGACGAGCAAAGCCCGCCTGCCGCCAGAAAAAGCGCCAGTCGCAGAGGTCCAAACCGTAGAAGACCGCGCAACCCCAACTACAAAAAAGCGGAAGGCGAGGGCGATACCAGCAACGGCGACACCGACTTGGCGGCATCAGACAGCCGTAGCGAAGATCGTCCTGGGCCATCCCGGTCTTATGACAGTGATTTTGCCGAACGGGTGGAAAGAACCGAGCGTTCTGAGCCTCAAGCGCCTGTTGTAAAGGCGCCGGAGCCGCAAAAAGCGGCTACTGAATCTGCGCCCAAGGCCAGCGAAGAATAGCCTGGTAGGGCGCGCCGCCGCGCGCCTTCTTCGCTTGGAGCGGAGCCGGTGGGGGTTTGCAAGCCTCGACAGGAACGTTTGAAAATTACGACTATCTACAAAACATGAGTGACGGGATTGCAAATCCCGTCACGCTTCGGAGTGGTTCGTTTAAAGATGGACTTTTTTGTTCTTTAGACTGTTCCTCTAAGTTTCATACTGACAGATTAATAAATAAATCACAAAACAAATGAAGAAAGAAAATTATATGTCTTGGCATACTTACTTTATGTCGATAGCATTTTTATCTTCATTTCGATCGAAAGATAGTAAAACACAAAATGGTGCATGTATCGTTGATGCTAGTAATAGAATAATAGGCATTGGTTATAATGGGTTACCTAGAGGCTGTAACGATAACGATCCCCAATATTGGGAAGATAGTGATGATAACGATTTAGTGCGATCTAAACATACCTATGTAGTTCACGCTGAGAAGAATGCTATCTATAACTGTATGGCACACAGCATGACAGGTTCGACGATTTATGTTACCCAATTTCCATGCAATACCTGTGCGCAAGCAATTATTCAAGTCGGTATAAAAAAAGTGATTTATCTTCGCAAGAAAGAACACAGTCATCATGAAAGTCTTAACGAATCGGTAAATAAAATGTTTCAAGACACAAACGTAATGATAATCTGTTATGAAGAACTCAATATTAGCGACAGTTTCTTTCTAAAAGAATTAGAACGTATGAAATGCTTATACGAATAACTGGCATTAATGCATAATAAAATTAACCCCGGTTACAATTACATCGGGATAACTGGTACGCGATGCATACCCTACCTGACTGTTCAAAAATGATGATAGATTGTTTCTTAATGATGATAGCGCATTTTCGGTGCCCCAGTAACGCGCCTCAGTAGCGGCCTGTCCGGCTATCCTTGCTTAGTTCAGGGCGCATCGGCGGTTTTAGCGTAATAATGCCAAGCTGTCATGCGTTTTTCATTTGACAATGACAGGGTTGTTGCTCTACCCTACAAACCATAATCCTATTTAACTGTTGCTATTGGGGAACACTATGAAACATTTATATTCATTGAGTCTGAAGACTTTTTCTGCAATGACGCTTGCTGTTTGTTGTTTTTCCGCCCAGGCGGAAGTCGACGCCGATGCGGCCAAAGACTTCGCCAAGCAAAACAATTGTTTTAGATGCCACGGTGTCGATAAGGATAAAGACGGCCCGTCATTTACTAAGTCCGCCGCTAAATTCAAGGCCGATCCTAAAGGCGAAGAAAAGCTGCTTAAACATCTATCTTCAGGCGAAAAAGCCAAATTCCCCGACGGACATGAAGAACCCCACATGATCGTCAAATCGGACGATCCTAAAGAAGTCAAAAACTTGGTGGATTGGATACTTTCCCTTTAAAAAACGCAGTTTATTACAAAAGACACAAACAAAAATAATCAGTTGAAAAACGCCAGACAGCTATCAGATTAATGACAGAATGACTTCCGGTGTTTTTATTTTTATAAAGGTTGCCTCTTTAAGGTGCGCAACGTCCGCTTCCAGGATGACTGGAAAGCTTGTCAATATTGGGCGATACCCGCTTTAGGCGGTTGCCTGTAAAACTACATCAGACACTATGTGGGTTTTTTAGCCTCGCGGATCGTTGACTGTTATGTGAATCATTAGCTTGAGTGCTGTTGCCGCTCAAAAATAACTTGCCGGAACTATCCTAATGAATGAATTAATTAAAATTATCATGCTGTGCGGACTCTTTGTTGCGTCCGCTCATGCCGAAAACGCGGCGACACCCGCAGGCAAAGCGCCTGCCAAGTCGCCCGCACAAATGATAGACAAGGACTCGGAATGTACCCGTTGTCACGATGAAAACGATAAGACGCCGATTCTTACTATTTATCAAACCGCGCACGGCAACAAGGCCGATACACGCACGCCATCGTGCCAGTCTTGTCATGGCGAAAGTCTAAAGCATTTAAGTAGCAAGAGTAATGCGCCTGATGTCATCTTCGGCAGCAAAAAAGGCGCTTACTCACCTAACGCAGTCAACGATCAAAACACGGCTTGTCTGACTTGCCACGAAAAAGATCCCAAACGCACGCATTGGCAGGGCGGAGCGCATCAGGCCGCCAATCTGGCTTGTACCTCCTGTCATGTCGCCCATACGCCGCATGACAAAGTGCGTGAGAAACCGACTCAAGCCCAGGTCTGCTATACCTGTCACCAGGATCAAAAGGCGCAGGCGAACAAGTTTTCTCATCACCCGATTCCTGAAGGCAAAATCGCCTGTTCCGATTGCCATAACCCGCACGGTTCGGCTGGGCCGAAATTGCTGGTTAAAAATACCGTCACCGAAACCTGCTACACCTGCCATGCCGAAAAACGCGGGCCATTCCTGTGGGAACATCAGCCGGCAACCGAAGACTGTACCATTTGCCATACCCCGCACGGCTCCAACATCACGCCGTTGCTGAAGTCGCGTCCGCCGTTCATGTGTGATGAGTGCCACGATGGCCCGCATGCCAGTAAAAATCCGGTTGCCGGAAATGCCGCAGGCGCTCAAGGCGGGATAACCGGCAATCCCAGTTCGAGTTATACCGGTCGGGCCTGTATGAATTGTCACAGCATGGTGCATGGGTCGAATGATCCTGCCGGTGCGCTGTTGCAACGCTAAACTAACTACGGAGCTAATTATGAAAACTCGTAATGAAGAAAAGCATGTCAGTTTCTTGGGCCTGGCGGTGCGTTGCGCATTGATGGCGGTCGCCACACTGCCTCTGGACGCTTATGCCGATGATGACGCAGCGGCCTTAAAGCAGCCGACCAACTCGATAGAAGCCGGCACTTTGTATTCCAGCCAAAACTCGGCCCGATTCGGTCAGTATAACGGTTTAAATGACAGCGGCTTTTATGGTCTGGGCGGCTTTGATGTGCGCGGCGGAGACGGCTACGATAGCAGCAAAGACAGTGCCCTGCGCTGGAAACTGGGTGGGTCTAACTTGGGCACCACTTCCCGTGCGCTCGACGGCTCGGTCAGCGATCAGGGTAACTGGAAAATAAATCTGGGCTACGACGAATTGCAGCACAATATCACCAATAGCTATCAAACGCCTTTACAAGGCGGCGGTGGGAATAATTTAACTTTGCCCACAAATTTTGGCTCAACTATTAATACAAAAACTGGGCTAAATTCGACCCAGTTAGGTGATTTCCATACCGAACAGGAGTACGTCAACCGCAAGAACGGTTCTGTAAGCACCTCGTATACGTTCAGCCCGTCGTTAAGCGCACAGATTGATTATAATCATCTGGATCAGTCCGGCGGCAAGCTCATCGGTACCGGGTCGCAAGGCGGGATAACTATCCCAGGCAAGACCACCGGGAAAGCCGAAGGCAATAATATCATCATGAACCCGACCAGTTACCAGACGGATAATGTCAATGCTGCTTTGAACTGGAGAGGCGATAAAGGGCATCTTACCGGCGGGTATTATGGCTCGATGTTCCATGACGATTATAATAGCCTGAGTTGGCAAAGTCCGGTGACTAGCGCAGCAAGCCCTTGTACGGGAACCAATTGCTACACAAACAACACCATGAGCACTGCGCCCAGCAATACCCTGCATCAGGCAAATCTGACCGGTGGTTATAATTTTACCTCGGCCACCAAATTGGCAGGCGGATTTTCTTACGGTTATAACTCGCAGAATTCCGCTTACGCTCCGACCAACATACAACAAGTCAACCTGCAACCCGGTGGAACCTTATATTCCAATATGATGCAGGCGGGCGGATTGCCTGCTTCATCGCTGAATGGCGTGGTGGAAACCAAGCACGGGGATTTAAAGCTGACCAATCAGAGTATCAAGGATTTGACCTTGAGCGCCGGGCTTAAATACAACGAGCGCGTCAACCTCACCAGTTCGAATACCTACAATTATGTGAACATTGGTTCTAGTGGTGTTGGCACTAATGGTTATTACACCGGAATTAATACGCCCTACAGCAACAGCAAGACGCAATACGAGGCGGCGGCGGCTTACCGACTGACCAAGGCGCAAAATGTGAACTTGGCTTATGAGCACGAGAGCGTCAAGCGTTGGTGCGATACGGTAGTCGGCGGTGCCCAGTGTGTTTCCAGTCCGTCCAGCGAGGAGGATAAAATCGCTTTGACCTACCGGTTAAAAATGATTGACGATGTTAATTTTAACGCCGGCTACACTTTTTCTGACCGTCGCGCAGACACGGCTGCTTTCCTTGCTAATGCCGGAAACTATGCTTCAACGACAGCTATTTCCAGTTCCGCCTTGAACGCAGGCAATTTTTTAGGTTTCGTCGCTTACCCTTATGCCAGTCGCGTTGAGAATATGACGAAAGCCGGCTTCACTTGGCAGGCGACCCAAAAACTGGATGTGGGCGTGAATGGCCGTTATGCCTACGATAATTACGATGCGACGTTGGGTGTACAAAACGGGCGCTCGACCGGTGTCAATGTCGACGCGAATTACAACTACGCAGAAAACAGCAGCGTTTCCGCTTATTGGAACTGGCAGAACGGCTTGAGGAATTTGAGCAGCGGCGCCACCGGCAATGGCACGGCGGCCTACACGCCTTCGCAAATAACGACGCCGATGAATATCTGGACTAATCAGCTACAGGACAACAGCAACACCGTCGGCCTACTGACACGGCGCGACGGTCTATTCAATAATAAGCTGGAACTGATCGGCGATTTGTCTTATGCGCTGGATACCACCGGCTATTTAACGCAGACACCTTATAGTCCCACCTGTGGAAGCGGCGCTTCGCTGACTTGCGGTTCTTTATCGCCTATTTCCAACGAAATAATCAGCCTGAAATTAACCGGCAATTATAAAGTGCATAAAAATGGCAAGCTGTCTTTGACCTATATGTATCAAAAATTAAACAGCAACGATTATTATTACAACGGTCAGCAGTTTGGTACTACGCCAACCGCTCTTATACCGACCGGCCTGCAGCCGCAAAGTTATGCCGTCAATGTCGTCGCCCTCTCTTATAACCATAGCTTTTAGGAAATAAAAAATGATTGAACCGAAGTGTGATTTAACCTTAGGCACGTTGCCTTTGACGTACCGGTTTTTGTTCACCGGGTTTTTATTGGTGATCGGCTTGGGCTTGTGTATGGCGGGCGCACAGATCATGCTCACGCACGGCATGGCCGACGGTAAGCCGGGTTTGTCGATGAATGACATCGTCTACAGTTATTACGGCAACCGCTCAGGCTCCAAGCTGGAAGCGGCCCTCACCGGTAAAATGAAAGACAAAGCCCCGGCCGAGGTCAATTTCACCCTGATTAAATGGGTGCGTGACGGCGCCCCGGTTGCCGAGTGGGACAAGGTGCGGCCCTTGCTGGAAAAAAACTGCGGCACTTGTCATGACGCCGAATCCGGCTTGCCTGAAGTGACTAAACTTGATGTGGTAACAAGTCTGGCGGAAGTCGATCATGGCGCCAGCATTTCCACATTGACGCGGGTATCGCATATCCATTTATTCGGCATCGGCTTCATTTTCATGTTTGTTGGGGCGATTTTCGGTCTGGCCGAGTTTAATCAATTCTGGAAACTGGTCTTAATATCGACGCCGTTTGCTTTTCTGGTGCTGGATGTCGCGTCCTGGTGGCTGACCAAGTTCTGGCCCGGCTGCGCCTGGATTACGATGATCGGCGGCATGGGCTATAGCTTGGCGGCTATGGTGATGTTTGCAACCTCGTTTGCGCAAATGTGGCTGCCGCGCTGGACGAAGAAATAATAGTAGTGTAGGGTGGGCACATGCTTTTTGTGCCCACGCGAAACAGGTGTTCCGCTCCACAATGGATGGGTTGAACGTCATAACTATATGTAAAATAAGCAATAAAAGGTGGGCAGAAAAGCATTGTCCACCCTACATAGCTGCATTCCCAGGCTGGAAGTTTGGGAGGGAGCGTAAACATTAATATGGAACTTATACCTATGGCTTTACCACCACTGACCAAACGCGAACAGGCTAGAGAAACCGCTTTTAGCGCGGTTTGGTCCGAACAACTGAATGATGCTTTCAAGAACATTGCCCCTTATTACGATCGCGGCAATATGGTTGCCAGCCTGGGCTGTTGGAACTGGTTCCTGCGTACCTTTATGTCGATGATTGAATTGCAGCCGAACCAGCGGGTACTTGATGTTTGCGCGGGCACTAATGCAATTGGCATTGCCTTGCTTAAACG
>PMJA01000377.1 GCA_003158415.1 Methylobacter sp. | reverse complement strand
GCAATCGGACGTTGCCGAGTGCGTTCTACATGCGGATCAAAATCCCTGTCCGCATAATCGTTAATCACACAGCCGGCGGCGCGCATCAGCACGACGCCCAGACAAATAACGGTTAACACCCGTATATCGGGCTTACCGTCGCTGGCTACCCACAGCGCCCATAAGGCCGGCCACAATAAAATTAAAATACCAATAGGCCGGTCGAATCGTGATAATAACCAGTATTGCTTAATTCGATCCATTACCCGTTCTTTACTATTTGTTATTGTCACTATTTTGCCTTTATTGATGAATACTTAAATTATTTAACCAACCCACCAATTAAAATCAGAGTGGTTTTCAAGCGTAAATTTTGTTAAAAATGCTATTATAGCGTCTTTCTTTTATTGAGAACTTGCGGCCTTTGGGTGTGTAATCATGCGTGTAAAAATTTATCACAATCCGCGTTGCGGCAAATCACGTCAAACCTTGCAATTACTACAAGCGCAAGGCCTTGAACCAGAGGTTATTGAATATCTTAAAACGCCTCCCGGTGCGGAAGAACTCAATGACATTCTACAAAAGCTGGGCATGGAGCCTCGCGAGTTGATGCGTAAAAAAGAAGCCGCCTACAAAGAAAGTGGTTTGGATGACCAATCCCTTGATCGGCAGGCGCTGATTAATGGCATGGTCAATAATCCAATACTGATTGAACGCCCGATTGTTATTGCCAATAACAAGGCGGCCATCGGTCGTCCACCGGAAGCTGTACTCGCTATTTTATAACCCCCGAAGCTTATCGTTATGACAAAAATCCTGGTTCTTTATTTCTCCCGCAATGGCACAACAACAGAAATGGCCAATCATATTGCTCGCGGTGTCGATGCTGTTAGCGGGGCCGAAGCGGTTGTAAGAACAGTACCTGATATTTCCAGCGTTTGTGAAAAAACTGCCGAGAGCATTCCTGCTCACGGTGCAATCTACGCAACGCTTGAAGACTTAAAGCAATGTGATGGTCTGGCGCTAGGCAGCCCCACCCATTTTGGCAATATGGCGTCACCACTAAAATACTTTATTGATAGCACGACTGAAATCTGGTTTGCCGGAGCATTAGTCGGCAAACCAGCCGGCGTTTTTACTTCGACCGGCAGCATGCATGGCGGACAGGAAAGCACGTTATTATCCATGATGTTGCCGCTGATGCACCACGGCATGCTGCTGCTGGGCCTGCCTTACACGGAAACGGCATTACGCGAAACTCTGTCAGGCGGCACGCCCTACGGCCCCAGCCATTTGTCATCGGAACCTAACGGCTTAAGCGCCCATGAAAAAACGCTGTGCCGGGCGCTGGGAACGCGTCTGGCAAGAACCTCGCAGCTGTTAAAACAAGCCTGAACCCAGCTCATGATTATAAAACCGATCTATTATTACAGGCTGGCCCAGGTCGGCTATTTCGGCCTGTTTGCCTTGTTGATGCTGTGGAATACGGTGTTGACGCCCGCCACCCATTTTCCTGTCGCCTTGATGTTGTTAATCACGGTTACGCCGTTGTTGCTGCCTTTGCGCGGTTTTTTACACGGCAATTCTAAAAGCTGCGCCTGGATGGCATACATCAGCTTGATTTATTTTATCCACGGTTCGGTAGAAACCTACGTTAACAGCGACGGACGCTTATACCCGGCATTGGAAACAGGCCTTGGCTTGATGCTTTTTTTTGGCGCGACACTCTATGTGCATTTTGCAGGAAAGCAGCGATGACCACAGCCCGGCAACTGCCGTTAGATTTTGAGTTCAGGGCGAACCAGACATTTGATGATTTTTTCCCCGGCGCTAATCTGGAAATTATTAACCACTTGCAAAAAAGCATCCAAGGCGACGGCGAGCAGCAAATTTTTCTCTGGGGGCCGTCAGGATTAGGCAAAAGTCATTTGCTGCAAGCCTGTTGCCGACAGGCGCAAAGCCTGCAACTGGGTTCATTTTATTTTGCCTTGTCGCCGCTGGAACTGCCGGATCCCGCGTTGTTAATAGGGCTGGACAAGTTTGATGTCGTTTGTTTCGACAATATTGAACACATCGCCGGTAACCCGGTGTGGGAAATGGCGTTTTTTTATTTTTTCAACCTGCATCGCGATCAGGGGCACACGCTGATTATGTCGGCCGCCTGTCCGCCCGGCGAGATAGCCCTGCAATTACCCGATCTTAAAACGCGCCTAAACTGGGGCTTGACGTTAAAAATACAGCCCTTGAGCGATAGCGAGAAAATCACGGCCTTGATTTTTAAAGCCGACCAAATGGGCTTTGAAATATCGCCGCAAGCGGGACGTTTTCTGCTGACGCATTATGAAAGAGATCTGTCTTCTTTATGGGCGCTGCTGACCAAACTGGATAAGGCCTCGTTGGCGGCCAAGCGCAAATTAACGATTCCGTTCTTAAAGCAAATTTTGGGCGAAGAAACCGGTAGCCTGCGCTGAAGAAAAATCAGTTTTATTTCGGATGTTCGTTTCCGGTTTATTGGGCGTCTTTACGCTAGATATTTTTCTTTATGATGACCTTGTCATCAATAATTAACTCGGATATTCCGCCCAACGCGGCGTGTAAAGTGCAAGAAGCCTTTTTGAAGCCACCGGTTTTAGCGTCTTCGCCCAGCCAGATCAAGGTAATATAAGTTTCTTTATCACTCTTGGTTTCGGTAGGGAAAAATACCTGCTCGCCGGTTGCTTTCTTAATCGCCTCAGGGCATTTTTCACTAGCCATGGATTGTATGGCGACATAGTTTCTTATTGTTGCCGCAGCTTCCATTTGCGCAGTCGTCGGCGGCTCTTTACTGATACCCACCATGACAAAACCGGCTACAAAAACCCCGATAACAGCAATTACAATTTTCATTGTTTCAGACATATAGATACCCCTTTTATTGTGGAACACAAAGACCATTTTATCGGCCCCAAAAAATTTACTTACATACCGTTCAATTGTTGCCATTGTATACTGCCCGGACAAATAAGCCAGAGCCATTGTTAATGATGTTTTCAGGCTGATGAATACCGTTATTTGGAAACTATCACCGTGAATCAAAAAAAACGCCAGATCATTTTTGACAGGCTGTCTGTAGCGACGCCCGAACCGACGACGGAGCTGAACTATAGCAGTCCCTTCGAATTACTGATCGCGGTCGTCTTATCGGCACAAGCGACCGATAAAGGGGTCAATAAAGCCACCGCCCGGTTATTTGCCGTCGCCAATACGCCTGATGCCCTATTAGCGTTGGGCTTAGCGGGCTTAAAGGACTACATCAAGACAATCGGCTTATATAACACCAAGGCTGAACATATTATTAAGCTTTGTCGTCAATTACTGGAACTGCATGCAGGGCAAGTGCCCCAAACCCGTGCCGAACTGGAAGCATTGCCGGGAGTAGGCAGAAAAACGGCGAATGTCATTCTTAACACCGCTTTCGGACACCCCACCATAGCGGTGGAC
>PMJA01000256.1:4715-16504 GCA_003158415.1 Methylobacter sp. | reverse complement strand
CCGGAACAAAAAGCCCGCGTAGGCTCGGTAATGTTCTGGCTGGGCGCATCGTTAGACGAAACTATCCCCGAAGAAATCGCAACCGCCCCGCTAACGCAGAGTGCAAGCGGGCAACCCACCGCCAAGGCGCGGGTCATGCTGAAAGAACTCAAGCTGGATTCGGCGCAGATCCCCGCAAGTGGCGAGCGCCTGACGGTGGCCGATATCGAAAACTGGCTGGCCCGTGCAGGCAAAGCGGGTTCGACGACCTCACCGCTTTTTGCAACCGTACGGCAAGAAGATACGCCATCAGTAGCTGGCGAATTGCAGGAACTCTCAGCGGAAGCCGCAGGCATGCTCCACACGGTCACCTGGCATCGTGATCATGCGGTGGCGGCCTACCTGGAACTCGAATTCGACCCGAAGCCGTGGGAAGAAATGGCCGCGCGTTACGCCACGGAACACAAACTCATGCTCTCTCCGCTGCTGCCGCTAATGGCCTTCCGGCTGGCAGAGCTTGGCCGCGAGCAAGCCCTGATCAACTCCACGATCGTCAACGGTCGCCGTTTCCAATATCGGCCCGTGAACCTTGGCTTTACGGTTCAGGTCGGAAAAATGCTCTATCTCACTGTCGTGCGCGAGACGCAAGACATGGACGCCGCGCACTTCATCGGCGCCCTGGGCGAAGTTCAGCGTCACGCGATGGCGCACAAGCTCCCACCGCAGGAAGCCTCCGGCGCCACTTTGTCATTTTCGAGCATGGCGCGCTGGAACGTGAGCCGCCATATCCCGATTTTGCCGCCGCAGACTTCCCTGATCATAGCCCATGCCGCGCCGAAGAATACAGGCAAGGCCGTGCTGGGCGCTACCTACGATCACCGCGTACTCACAGGTTTCGATGTCACGCAGGTGCTGCTGGCGTTATCCCGCCCTCTAACCCAGGCCTAACCGGCACAAACAATCCATAGGACACTAATTGATGAATCTGAATCGCAACGAAATCAAGGCTGCGCTGCATGCCAAAGTAGTGGAACTCGCAAAAGCACTCGACATGGATGCCAGCGGCGTCGCCGACGATGACATTCTTCCGGCGACGGGCCTCCTCGATTCCAGCGCCATACTCGAACTTGTCGTTTGGTTCGAGGCGACCTACCATTTCTCGATCAAGCAGGAGGAACTCAATATCGACAACCTTGGCTCGATCAACGCGATGGCGGACTTTCTGCTTGCCCGGAAAGCGTGAGTCAAGATGAATGTCCTACAGGACGAGTCCTTGACACTCTTGCGCGTAGCGGATAGCAAAACCGCAGCTTTACCGACGATCGAACCGATAGGGGATAGCGATTTGCCCGCGTTTTGCCAATTCCTCAACGAACATCTAAGTTCCGAGCGTAGCGCCGAACAATGGGCGCAGGCGTTCCAGCAAAACTGGGGCGTGACCAAACCCAACAATGGCTTTCTGATCCGCGACCAGGGCCGCATAGTCGGCGGCATCGGCTCCATTTTTGCGCAGCGAATCATTCGCGGCAAGCCGGAGCAATTTTGCAACATCACCAGCTGGTGCGTACTTGATGCCTACCGCGCACAAAGCATGCGGCTAGCGATGGCGGTCGCGTCGCAACCCGGTTTCCATTTTACCGACCTCACGCCTACGGCGATCGTGTCGAAGACATTGCAGTTTTTCAAGTTCAAACCGATGAACGAACGCCACGCCGTCTGGCCCAATATTCCCTGGCCGTTTTCCCGGTTGCGCATTATCACCGAACTCGACGACATCGAAGAGGTGCTCGCCGCAGAAGATGCAAAGGTCTTTCGCGATCACCGGCACCTACCTTGGGTGCGGCACGCCTCCGTCGGGCGGCCTGGTGCCTATTGCCATATAGTCTGGAAGCCTAACCGTTTGAAAGGCGTACCCGGAGCGATGGTGCTGGCGTTCAGCGATGCCGGGTTATTCCTGCGCTACCGCTACGCCATCGGCTCGTACCTGCTGGGACAAGGCTATCTCTACACGCGTGTCGAATCGCGCCTCTTGCCAAGGTTACCGAAACTTGTGTGGGAACTCGCCGGATTTCACAACAAGGTATTCCGTAGCGACACGCTGACCGAAAGCGACATCAGCAATCTCTATTCCGAAATCGTAGGATTAGACCTATGATCAAGCGGGAACTCATCCATATAGCCCCTGAGACCAAGCCGATCCTCGTCGTGGTCATCCATACCGAGGAGGAGTTCGACTGGAGCAAACCGCATGATCGCAATGCCACCGGTGTTACGCATATACGCCACATTGATCAGGCGCAGCGTGTTTTCGATGCGTTCGGCATCGTTCCAAACTACGTCGTTGACTATCCGATCGCGGCGCAGGCGGAGGCCTTCGGGCCACTGAAAGTCTACGCCGACGCCGGGCGAGCGCTGATCGGTGCGCATTTGCATCCGTGGGTATCGCCGCCGTTCGACGAGGAACTCAATGCCCGCAATTCGTATCCCGGCAACTTGCCGCGTGCGCTGGAGCAGGAGAAGCTCAGCCTACTCACCGATAAAATTACTGCTGCGTTTGGAGCCCCGCCCCGGACGTATCTTGCGGGCCGCTACGGATTCGGCCCTCATACCGGCGAGATTCTGGAAGAATTGGGCTATGAGGTCGACATCAGCGCCGCAGCATCGATTGATTACAGCGCCGATGGCGGCCCAGATTACTCCGGCTACACCAGCGAACCGTACTGGATCGGAAACTCCCGTCGCCTGCTCGGACTGCCCGGCTCCGGCGGCTACGTGGGATTGCTACGGGCAGGCGGGACGCCGCTCTATCGCCGACTGACCAGTCCCTCGCTACGACAGGCGCACATTTCCGGGGCCGTCGCCAGACTGCGCCTACTTGAACGCATCCGGCTTTCGCCTGAGGATTATAGCGAACCGGAGATGCGTCGTCTCACAAAAACATTGCTAGCCGATGGCGTTCGGGTCTTTGTATTCAGCTTCCACTCACCCTCGGTTATGCCGGGCGGCACGCCCTACGTGCGTACTGATGCCGATCTCAAGCGCTTTCTGGATAAATGCCGTCGTTATTTCGACTTCTTTATGCGGGAGCTGGGCGGAACGACCATGACGCCGCTGGGCGTAAAGGACTGGCTGGAGCGGGATTAAACGCCGCGTTGTTGAATCAATTTCGCTACCAACTTAAGGCGGGACGGTAATCCTATGCGCCTTTCAATAAAAGGTTTAACAATCAATAGGCGAGTCAATCAATGGCATTGATCCAAGACATCGCAAAGGCGCTTAAAAGACTTGAGCATTTTGTCTTTCAGCAACTCTCTACCCACAATATGCTTGACATCGCTGGCCACTCCCTCCACTTGGTCGGTGTAGCTGCGCACCTGCTGAAAGACCACAGTGCCGTTACGATACGGTAGGCAGCCGGTTATCCATTGGCTGGCATTGTAGGAATGCGGCGCATAGAACTCCCGGGTCAACACCAAGACGCCGCCGTTCCAATCCATATTGACGCGGTGTCTGAGGATGGTTGCCAGTCGGCCTTCCACGTTTTTTTCCACCCAGAGAAATGTCTCGTCGGCTCCCGGTGGCAACGTTTTCGGATAGTCCAACCATGCCTTGGATAAGGCTGGAAAGTAACGAGCTAAGATGACGCTTGCCTGCGCTGCTTCGCGCAGTTCCAATGAAGGCTTTGAAAAAAGGCTCTCCTCCCGGGCATAAGGCGCTATCGCATAGATCCCTCCGCGCTGATAGGTTTTAAAGCGCTGGAACAAAATTTTCCGGTAGTGTTGTCCAACCTCGTCTCCGATAGGTCTATAGGACGTTCGCTTGAGGGTCTTCTTAAGCGTTTTGAAGCTGTCGATCTCATGCGGGGATAAGTTGAGCTCGCTCCCCGGTTCGGCATCCAACAAGGCCTGAGCTTCTTCTTTAGACAGAATAACAGGCGCCAAGGAGTTCTCCCCGGCATGCTCCGTCAACAACCCGTGGGCAGTGACATCAACATCTAGCGAGTCAGGACTATCCAGCCGTAATTGTCCGACTATCTTGTCCAAAGGAACCTGAAGATACCAAGCTACGCCCACGGCAAGCTCGTCGTCTCTGCTTTCGCTCAAGGCATAAGCGATGGGCTGACCTTCCGCCAATTCGGTAATTTGATCCTTATCCATCCCCAACACGCCCAATACTTCCTCTGCCCCTGGAAATTCAGCAAAAGCGGGAATTTCCAGCAGGATAAAACAGATGCCCAATAGCCACGCGACGGCGGCGGCATAATTCAGTTTCCGTGGCATCTGACTACCCCTGGCGTCAAGCCATCGTGGGCAGATAGTATAAATTTATTGCCAGCATCAAATAAGGAACGCGCATGAAATAACTTTGCCATTTGAAAACCCGATACTTGGTATGGTTAAAATCTCTTAAATTTTTCAAGCCACCGATGATACCGCCCCTTTCTTGGCTGTTGCCTCCTTTCATTTTGCAACAAAGCTAACTGCGCTTTCAAAACTACGACGAAGGGGTCGCCCGCCCCAAACTTTCTCTCCAGTCTTGGAATGTCCTCCCTTAGCAAGTCTATTTCTGAGATCATTGTTTTTCTCCTCATAATTTGGTTTTTGAAGACTATTCTTTCTACCGTCAATCCGACAATGTCTGGCGCAATTAAATCCTCTTTTCTGGTTTAAAATTCATGTTTTATTTTGGGGGTTGTCATTCAGAGAGCGCCAGTAATTGGTAGTTATGAGCCCAAGGCTGCCGATTCTGTTGATGGTCGGGGTAGATATGCTGTCGAGTAGCTTGGTGACAACCAAGCAAGTCGTCAAGGAATTACCCTATCTATTTCGAGGACACGCTATCAATAATATACAGATATCTGGGGTGAGACTGGAGTGATTTATTATAAAAAACTTGAACATCAAGTTTCAGTAGCTAATGCTCAATAAAGCTTTCGTTGAAGCCGACCTGCTTTTCCTGTACAGACTGATTTTCAAGGGATAGATGTTATAATTATTCAAATTGTGAAACGTTCCATTTTGACGAACTTTATGTCGTTCCATAAGCATCACCTTCAAATCACTTCTGTAGCCAAAATGGTTACAACAAAGCCTTTATCTCAGGCACACACGATCCGCAATTAGTCCCCGCTTTAAGACAAGCGCCCACATCCTGATGGGTTTTTAGCCCTTTTTCCTTGATCACCGTCCGTATGGTTTTTTCGCCGACGTTAAAGCAGGCACAAACAATCATGCCGACATCAGCAACGCCCAAAGGCGGCTGCCCTGTTAATAACGCCCTGCGTTCCGACGTTTCCAGCGCCGTTTTTGAAAATAGGCCTGCCAGCCAGTTGCGTTCGGGTAAATGATTGTCAGCGGCAATAAAAATCACGGTTTCCAACCGGTTATCGACGATCCGAGCCGCTCGGTATGCACCTTTGCCGGTATCTTGATATTCCTGCCATTGGGCAGGTTCGCCGATGTCATCCAGATTGTCCCTGACGCAGCTGCGCCAATCGACAGGTAAGCTCAGTCCTGCCAGTTCATAACGGTAAAACTGCTCGCCTTTGATCTTGACCCGGTAGTCGGATTCGGTAATATACTGTGAACGGTCACGGTTTGCGCTTTTTTGAATTCCCTCACCCCGACCCTCTCCCGCAGGGAGAGGGAGAGAACAGCCGCAATCCATGCCCGCGTTTAGTATAGTCAGTTCCCGCCGCGACAAGATAAAACCCTGCCAGACGGGGTGATAAGCCTTGATGCGTACGGGTGTATGTTTGCTTTCCGGTTGCTTGGAAACAGGGTCAATAACAGGATTGACTAATGCGCCCATGCGTCCTTGACTGGTGTATTGTTCAGTCCAGTGCATGGGCACGAACAAGCTGCCCTGTTGCTGGCTGTCGGTAATCTGCACACGCGCAATCATGGAACCCCAGCGGCTTTCGATGACGGCCAGGGTGTTGGATGATAGCGCGTGGCGCTGTGCATCGACCGGATGCACTTCCACAAACGGTTCGGGCTTGTGCTGGTTTAACTGAGCGGCGATGGCGGTGCGGGTCATGGTGTGCCACTGGTCGCGCAAGCGGCCGGTGTTTAATACCAGCGGATAGCCCTCATCCGGCGGATTGACGGGTGGCCTGGGTACTATAGCAATAAATTGCGCCTTGCCTGATGCGGTGAAAAATTGGCCGTCATCAAAAAACCGCGCCCTGCCTTGCGGATACGCTTGATTGATCGGCCATTGAATGGGTTGCAGGCGATCATAAGCGTGCTCGCTGATGTCCGCCAACGCGGACAGATCAAAATCGCGTAGTCCATGCGCGGTGTTATTTTCAAAACCCGACAATGCTGCGTGTTCGCGAAAAATTTCGTAGGTGTGTCGGTACTGAAAAGCCTGTTCATAACCCATACGCCGCGCGACTTGCGTGATTATCCACCAGTCCGGTTTGGCGCTGCCTGCCGGGCTGAATAAAGCGCGTTGGCGGGAAATGCGGCGTTCGGAATTGGTTACCGTGCCGTCTTTTTCACTCCAGCCTAGCGCCGGTAACAAAACGTGCGCCAAGGCAGTGGTATCGGTGTGAGCCATGCAGTCGGAAACGACGACAAAATCACAACGCTGCAAAGCCAGTTTGACTTTATCGGCATTGGGCATGCTAACCACCGGGTTGGTGCCCATGATCCACACGGCTTTTACCTGGCCGTCATAAATCGCATCGAACAATTCGACGGCGACCAGCCCCGGTTTCCTAGCAATCCTGTCGGCACCCCAAAAGCGCGCGACCCGGTTTATATCATCGGGACTGGAAAAATCGATATGCGCCGCCAGTTGATGGGATAAGCCGCCGACTTCGCGACCGCCCATGGCGTTAGGCTGGCCGGTCAGCGAAAACGGCCCCATGCCGGGTTTGCCTATCCGTCCGGTAGCCAGATGGTAGTTGATAATGGCATTAACTTTGTCCGTGCCCGATGACGATTGATTGATGCCCTGGCTGTACAGGCTCATGACTTTCTCGTGACTTACAAACCATTGATAAAAACAGCGCACATCGTCTATAGCGACACGGCATTGCACGGCAACTTTTTCGACGGTGTCGCCACTGTTTGCGGCTGCTTCCAATGCTTTGACAAAACCTTCGGTATGCGCGTCGATATACGCCTGATTCAGTGCGTTTTGCTGACTCAGAAATGCAAGCAAGCCATTGAACAGGATCGCATCACTCCCGCTGGCGATGGATAAATGCAGATCAGCAATGTCGCAACTGGCGGTGCGACGCGGGTCGATAACAACAATTTTTAATGCCGGATTGGCTTCTTTTACCGCCCGGATACGCTGGAAACTGACCGGATGACACCAGGCTGCATTGGAGCCGATCAGGATAATCATCTCGGCCTGCTCGTAATCATCATAGCAACCCGGTACGGTGTCGGAACCGAAAGCCCGCTTATGTCCGGCTACCGAAGAAGACATGCACAAGCGGCTGTTGGTATCCATATTGCCGCTGCCGATAAAACCTTTCATCAGTTTGTTAGCGACATAATAATCTTCGGTCAGCAATTGTCCTGAGCCATAAATGGCTACGGCATCAGAACCGTATTGTTCTATCGTTTTGATAAAAGAATCGGCAACCAGATCCAGCGCTTCCGCCCAACCGACATCATGGCCATAGACTTTGGGTTGCAGTAATCGCCCCTTCAGCTCAATTGTTTCTCCGAGTGCTGAACCTTTCGAGCATAGACGACCAAAATTAGCGGGATGTGATTTATCCCCACTTATATTGACCTGACGGTTTTGCTCATCGACGATGGCGCTAATGCCGCAGCCTACGCCGCAGTAAGGGCAGGTGGTTTGTATGGTTGCATTGTCATTCATTAAGAAATCCCTTGTAGGGTGCAAGGCCAGAGTTCATAGCATAGTTAGGACAAAGCGTAACCTTACGCCACCAACAAGATGGGGTTCGGCTAACGTCTTTCCGCATCCTACGCTAAATAAGCTTTACCAAAAATCAGCACATCTCTTATGTCTGAAATTGGCGCTTCTTTCTCCAGCAATTCCTGATACCAGCGGACATCGACCGTATCACCGTAAAGTACTGCCCCGATCAGCTTGTTGGCTTTAATGACCAGTTTCTTATAAATGCCTAAACCTGGATCGGTAAAATGTATGCTTTCACTGTTTTCATCACCCAAAAAATTGCCTACAGAAAACAGATTGATCCCAGTCACCTTGAGCTTGGTGGCTGTCGGCAAAGTGATATATTCGGCCACGCCATGATCGCTCAAATGATTAGCACAGACTTTTGCTTGTTCAAACAGCGGGGCAACCAGACCAAAAGTGTCACCGCGATGCTGGATACATTCGCCTACCGCGTAAATACTGGGGTCGTAGCTTTGCAGCGTATCATTGACCACGATGCCGCGCTCGCAATAAATCCCCGCTTCCTTAGCCAGCGCCATATTGGGACGCACATCAATTGCCATAATAAATAGATCACATTCCAGTTCGCTGCCATCTTCAAAACGAACCGCCGTGATATGGCCATTTTCATCACCTATCAACTGCTGTGTTTTGGCAGCCATTTTAAATTTCAGGCCACGTTGTTCCAGTTCTGTTTGCAGCATTTCACCTGCCTGCCTGTCCATTTGTCGGTTAAGCAAGACGGAATCTATCCATCGCCAACTTTCTAAGCGTGTGGTAAGCCTCATCTTCGGTAAAGTTTTGTGTCTTAATTAAAATGGCCTTAGCACGGTCTATCTGTTTTCTGTCTTCAAGTTTTGCACACGCTTCTTCCAGTGCATTCTTGAGGGATTGCTGATATTTGAATCTGGCGATAGCAACATTGATGATGCTGGGAATGCGGTTGTATTCAAGACCATCGACTATAAAAGCACTCACTTCCGCCTTAATAGCCTGATTAATGGTGTCGATATTGCCATCACTGGCAAACATAATCACAGGTAATGCAGATTGATGACTAAGTGTTTGCAGATCCGTCAGTAATTTTTTAGAGGGTGTATCAAGATTTAAAATAAGAATATCGGGGGTTATTTCCCTTATCAGCGCTAAAAACGTAGCGTTGTATTGGGCTTTCAGGCATCCGAAACCAGAGTCTTTAATACTGTTTTCCAGCAAAGTAGTATTAAGATCGCTTTCAATCAATAATACATTAAGCCTATTCATGAGAGTGCAAGTAGTAAGTGTTTTTATAAAAGTAGCGTTGGTGCATCAACGATGTCGCATTTGAAACAGTGTTTGTTTTTATCTACCAACTATTATGCCGAAATAGTTAAAATAATTTATTGTGGGTTTTTCTTTAATAGTAATAAGTGGTTATAAACCTGGCAATGTGGCAAAGGGTTTTTTAGTCGCTTATCAAGCCGCTGAAAAGGGCGTATTAGTGGTGCATCCAACCAACCTTCGCAGTTCACTGGCACGGTGATAGGCTCGTTTCGGTTTATGTTGATAAGATGCTTGCTAATGGTGTCCTGCCTATTCTGTAAATATTAATCCTATGCTATTTTAACCTAGTCGAGGATAAGACCTAGAGATTCCTAGTATTTAGTCAAGTTAATATTACGGGTGAAAATAGCTGAAGCCACCTAGAATTAGGCAGAAGCAGCGACATCTCACCCGACAAAACAAAAGTGACGAAATTCTAGATTCGACTGTCCGCTTTTCGTTGGAAAGTTGCCATTCGGAAATCTGGCACCAATGTCTCCTTGGGATCGGTCCGGCCAGTCAATGTCAGATAGTTCTTCATGCTTTCTATTCCTGATGAGTCCTTTGCGGTACAGTCTTTGCTACTTATTGGCTACCGAGAAACCTAATGTGCCGTAGAACTCATTGCCGGAGTTGTGCTCAGGGACTCCAACACCAAAATAAACTTGGGCTTGTGGGTGTATTCTGACCCAGGCGTTGACTACAGCGCCAGAGAGGTTGTTGTGACCACTGAAGTAATCCCCCTGGAAAATTAGCAGCTTTGGAATGACTTCGATGCTGAAACCCCCTGTATATCCAAGGACGTCTGTGGTGGTGGCGAGGGCTTTGTTGACCCAATACGGGCCAACGTGTAGGTTTAGTTGGGCATCAGGCTGGTAGACGACAAGACTGTAGTCAGCGTTGTGTAGCTGTCTTGGGTTGAGTGAGTGGGGAATGGTCGTGCCGTTTTGAGAACCTATGATGGCCTGGAAATCGTGGGTGATATTGAAGGTCTTGGATACGTTCAGATAGGTATCGGTTTGATAGTTCTGAGCCCCTCCGCCTGTAAGCGGGATGTTATAAGAAGCAAGTTGGATATCCCAACCATTTTGGGCGGAGTAATCGATGGTGACGTTATTGTAGAGGGTGTCCTGCATTTGTTGAGCCGTATCGTGGTAATAGTTAAGCTCGTTGGTGATCGTCCAGACATTCTCTGTGGGATTGGGCGTGGTGTCGATTTTTATCTTGGCTTTGCCTTTTGCATGGGCCGCTAGGCAGCAAAGCAATAATGCTAGAGTGAGGAGGGGTTTCATTGTTG
The DNA here is from genome assembly GCA_003158415.1 of Methylobacter sp. Taxonomy (GTDB): domain Bacteria; phylum Pseudomonadota; class Gammaproteobacteria; order Methylococcales; family Methylomonadaceae; genus Methylobacter_C. The sequence goes on along the minus strand of PMJA01000256.1, from coordinate 6,033 downwards.
TTGTGAGTTAGATTGAAGCGTGCTTATCCGGCTGACACACCTAAAGGTTAAGGGTAGTAGTTGAGACTAATTTATTCAACAACGCTCATTTCCCCTGCCACATAGCCCTCGCTTAGCGCCGACAAGGTCACGGGGATCGTCCGGTTCTCAATCGATACATCGGCGCCGATCACACAGCCCACCCGCAAATAATTGGGCGTATAACCGAACACCCGCTGTTTGCCGCCGTCCAGCGCTTCACTGTAACCTTCCCACAATACCGGAAACGCATGACCCAGATTGTCCCGGCAAAACTGCTTTTTCATGTCCTCAGCCAATTCATGCAATTGTCGGCTGCGCTGTTTTTTAACGGTCTCGGCGACCTGATCCGGCAAAGTAGCGGCTTTTGTGCCTGCTCGGCTGGAATAGGTAAAAATATGGATATGGCCGAAAGCGGTTTGTTTGATGAAATCGAAACTGTCCTGCCATTCCTGTTCGGTTTCGCCGGGAAAGCCGACGATAATATCAGTGGTGATATTAAAGTGGGGGATTTGCGCGCGCAACTGCCGGACGATGGCGGCAAACTCTTCGGTTTTACAGCGCCTTGCCATACGGCGCAGCACGGTATCCGAACCGCTTTGCAAGGGTAAATGCAAATGCGGCATCAAGCGGGGATTTTCGAACAGCTCAAAAAAATCGTCCGGCAATTCCCAAGGTTCCAACGAGCCCAGCCTGAGCCTGGGAATGTCGGTTTGCGCCAGAATGGCTTTGATTAAGTCAGACAAATTATTGCCCAAATCACTACCGTAGCCGCCTAAATGTACACCCGTCAAAATGGCTTCGGTAATGCCTTGTTTATGCAGCTCATTGATTTCGGCTATAACCGCATCTACCGGGCGACTCACTTCTTCACCGCGCGCCACGGTGACGATGCAAAACGTGCAGCGATACCGGCAGCCGTCCTGCACCTTAACAAAAGCGCGTTGTCTGCCGCGCGTGAATAACGAAATTTCACCCGGCTCCGTGGATAGAGTCGGCATAGTGTCCATATTCAGTTCAGTTAAGGTTTTTTCTACCAGTTGATCTTTATCCTTATTGCTGACCACCAGATCGACGCCCAATAACGCCGCCGCTTCCTCCTGATTTAAAGTTGCGTAACAACCGCTCACCACCAGCTTGGCCTGCGGATTATCGCGGTGAATGCGGCGTATCAGTTGGCGGGATTTTCTGGCGGCGTCTTGCGTTACCGCGCAGGAATTAATCACAATCAGCTGTGCGGCTTCCGCCTGTTTAGTAATGGCGTGGCCCGACTTTTGAAACGCTTGCGCCCAGGTTTCCA
>PMJA01000256.1:0-4641 GCA_003158415.1 Methylobacter sp. | reverse complement strand
TGCACGATAGACGCCAGACGCCCGGCAAATGAATCCGCGCCATGCGTCTTCATGGTGTCTATCATCATCGCCCGTGCGCCGCTGCCGCTGAACGGTTTCATCAAGGCGGTAGGCAAAGCATCGACAAAACGGTCGTCAAGCATGAAATAATGCGCAAGACTCCGCGCCAAATCGGCGAGCAAATCCAACGCGCCGCTGGCCCTGAACACGCCGATGGCAACCAGCATGGCGACTAGGTAAGGAATGATGATGATAGCCGTTTGAAAGCCTTCTTTAGCGCCTTCAATAAAGGCATCGTAAGCGTTAACGCCTTTGTAGATTGCACCAAAAATAAAGGTGACGACTAACGAGAACAAAATCACATTGCTGAGCATGGCCGATTGCTGAAGCATAAGCTGTTGCGGCAAACTGGAAAAGTACGCCAGCAAACCGCCAACCACCAGCGTAAAGCCGCCCAGATAAGCCATCACCACCTTATCCAGCAGATTGATTTTCTGCACGGCGGCNNGGATTGGCCGCGCCGAGTTGGGCGCGATAGGTGAAGATCGTCACCGGAAACAGCGTAACGCCGGAGGTATTGATCACTAAAAACAGGATTTGCGCGTCGCTGGCGGTGTCGGGATCGGGGTTCAGCTTGCAGTTCTTTCATCGCCTTAATGCCCAGCGGTGTGGCGGCGTTGTCTAGCCCCAGGGCATTGGCGGAAATATTCATCACGATAGCGCCTAACGCCGGATGGCCTTTAGGCACGCCGGGCATCAAGCGGCTAAATAGCGGCGTAAGACTTTGCGTCAATAACAAAATAAACCCGCTTTTTTCGCCTATGCGCATGATCCCCAGCCATAAAGCCAAAACGCCGGTCAGACCTAACGAAATCTCAAAAGCGGATTTCGACAAGGCGAACATCGCCTCCATAATCTGCGCAAAAATCTGCTGGTCGCCCAGGAATATCAGTTTAAATAACGCGGTAAAAAAAGCGACGAGGAAAAAGCCAATCCAGATGATGTTTAGCACGATAGACGAGTGAGTTGGTAATTGTTGGGTTATTCTATTTAGCGCGGCTGAATCAAGCGCATGGTTTTCTCCGGCAATTTTTCGACCGTTGCGCCTTCCAGGTGCAAACGTGCATCTTCATGTACTGTGGTCATAAAGTTGATCAACTGCATTTCGTAGTGCATTTTTTGTTCAAAGTCTTCAGCCTCCCACATAAGGTTCAACAAATGTTTCGCATGATGATGGATGGTGAAGGCCACCGCCCCCGGCAAATGCGTATAACTCGCCTGTATTGAGCGTTTTAGCTGATCCAGTGAGGCCAAATACTGTTTATAATCTTTAATATCCTGTTTGCACTTGGTTTTAAACATGGATAGCTCAGCGTCGTTTTTAGTCTGTAGCAGCGTAATTTCATGCGCCAGACGTACGCTTTTCTTTTTTAACTCCGCCTCCAGCGCCTTCTCGGCCAGCACACGCGCATGTTTGAGCTTAAGCTGTTGATCCTGATTGGTTGTTTTCCAGTGCAGGTTCTCACCTTTAACCGAATGAAAAAGGTTGACCAGTGTAAAAACCCAGCTTTTTAAAGTCGTCATAAGCTAAACAAGNNCGACAGCAAGTCTTTAGTTAAGACTTTGGATAGAGACTGTAGATGCCTACGATTATCGGCGCTTAACAGCCGTTTTCTCTTGAGCTCATTAAAATAACGAACCTGTATGGTTTTGAAATAAAACAGCTGTTTAAGCCTGTCCTGTTTGGCCTGAATAAACCACAGCCGCCGCTGCAAGCGTTGCCTGGCGGAAAAGTAATCGATAAAAGACCGGATAATACGCTTAAATAGGATCGCCAATCCTGCCGCTACTAATAATCCAAATGCGCTTAACAGAGCGGCCAAGCCCAACCGTGTCATGCATTCAGGTAACCCCGGCACAGCCTTCCATAACGACAGGTCTACCGAGGCCAACACAGCCAATGCAGCGAACATTAATAATAGAGCTATTCTGATAATCATGGACTACCGGCGTTGATGAACACTGTCCGGTATTGTACCCAACTTTTCAGCAAAAGGCTTAACGACTGTGCTTGCCTACCATAAACCCCATTATCCGTATTCATACTGCAAGCTTGCGCGGATGTACGGTATAATCACCAGATAATTACACACATAAGCAGTCATGATGGCGCAATTTTTTGAAATACATCCCGAAAATCCGCAGTTGCGCCTGATCCACCGTGCAGTGGAGATCATCCGCAAAGGCGGCGTTATTGCTTATCCTACCGATTCATCTTATGCGCTGGCCTGCCAAGTCGGCGATAAACAGGCGATGGATAAGATACGGCGCATCAGGCAACTGGACGACAAACACAATTTTACCCTGGTGTGTAAAGACCTGACGCAGGTCTCGACGTTCACCAAAATCGGCAATGACGCTTACCGGCTGATTAAAGCCTTAACGCCGGGGCCTTTTACCTTTATTCTGGATGCTACGCGCGAAGTGCCGCGAAGATTGCAGCACCCCAAGAAAAAAACCATCGGCATACGCATACCCGATCACCCGGTTACGCAATTGCTGCTGCAGGAACTGGGCGAAGCTTTATTTAGCTCGACCCTGGCTTTACCGGGAGAGACCGAGGCCATGACCGATCCCTACGAGATCAGAAACAAACTTGAACATGAGCTGGATCTAGTGATCGATGCGGGCATTATTGACCATGAAGTGACGACGATGATCGAGTTTTCCAGTAACGGCACAGAGATCATCAGACAGGGCAAAGGTCTTGCTCCCATGTTGGATTGATAGAGGAGAGATAACATGATGGATGAATTGACGTTAATCCAGCGCATAGTGGTTTGGATATTGCCAGTGGTTTTTGCGATTACCGTGCATGAAGTGGCGCACGGCTGGGTAGCCAAAAAATACGGCGATAACACCGCTTCCAGTCTGGGCCGGTTAACCTTAAACCCGATCAAGCATATCGATTTGTTCGGGACGATTATTGTTCCGGGGCTGTTGCTGATGACCGGCACCGGTTTTATTTTCGGCTGGGCAAAACCGGTGCCGGTCGATCCCCGGAATTTTAAAAGACCCTTGCAGGATATGGCTGTCGTGGCTTTGGCAGGGCCTGTTTCGAATTTACTGATGGCGCTGGTTTGGGCATTGGTCATCCGCTTGGGCATAGCCATCGGCACAGGCGCCGAAGCCATCTCATTGCCGTTGATTTATACTGGCGTCGCCGGTATTTCAATTAATCTGGTTTTGGCCTTGATTAACTTATTGCCGATTCCGCCACTGGATGGTAGTCGTATTTTGACCGGCATCTTACCAAGTTACTGGGCCTGGCAATATAATCGCTTAGAGCGGTACGGGTTTATTCTGTTATTGGCGCTTTTATACTTTAAAATTTTAAATGTCATTTTAGAATATCCGCTGTTTATCGCCCAAAAAGTGTTTTTTTCCATTGCCGGTTTATGATCTTTTTACATGCTCAGAGTCTAGCATAACCCGCAGTCAGGCGACAAAATGAGCGAGCTTACCGTTATGGCGCCTGCTTCGGCTTTTGCAATCGTCAACGGAGCGCCATTTAACCAGCTGCCGGAGGATCTTTATATACCGCCGGATGCGCTGGAAGTGTTTCTGGATTTATTTGAAGGGCCGCTGGATTTATTGCTGTATTTAATCAGAAGGCAGAACCTGGATATTGTTAATATCCCTATCGCCCAGATTACCCAGCAATACATCGGCTATATACAATTAATGGGCGAATTAAACCTGGAGTTGGCGGCGGAATATCTGGTGATGGCGGCGCTGTTGGCGGAAATAAAGTCCAGGATGCTGCTGCCCAGGCCGCCTGAACAGGATGATGATGAAGAAGACCCCAGAGCGACTCTCATACGCCGGTTACAGGAATATGAATGCATTAAGGCGGCCGCTGAAGAGATCGATTTATTACCCCGGGTTGAACGTGATATATTTGCCGTAGATGTCGATATTTCACCATTAGATATTGCGCAGCAATTACCGGATATTCAGTTAAAAGATATGTTACTGGCATTTCAGGATGTCCTTAAACGAGTAGACCAACTGAGCCACCATCAAATTACCAAGGAAGCTTTATCTGTCCGTGAACGAATGGCAACCATTTTGGCAAACCTTAAAGGAAAAGATAGTCTCCTTTTCTCGCAATTATTTATCCGAAAAGAAGGTCGACCCGGGGTCGTTGTCTCGTTTTTGGCCATCCTCGAACTTGGCAAAGAAGGACTCATCGAAATCATCCAGTCAGAACCCTTTACCGAAATACGAGTTAGAAGCGCCGGTTACACCGCCACCGAAGCGGGTAACTAAAGCACGGGTAAAACCGACTGTTGTTGACTTAACCGTGACGGATTATCATGTACCCATCAACTTTACCCAGGAGAGCTTTGTCGAAGAACGGCCTGTTGCGCCAATCAGGCTCCGCCCCTTTGGCAAGTTTAGAAAACGGCATAAACAGTTAAAATCAACAACATTGAACACACCTTTATCTGTGACTGAACAACCTGAAATCAACGTAAAAATCAAACGTATAGTTGAAGCTATTCTATTTGTTGCCAAGCGTCCGATGACAGCTAAACAAGTACTGCACGTTTTTCCTGAACTGGAACAACCGGAACT
>PMJA01000363.1 GCA_003158415.1 Methylobacter sp. | reverse complement strand
CACCGACTTTGAAAAGTCACACCCGTTTTTACTGGGTTTCAGAAAGCGAAAATCAGAGGGGTTTTCGGTATGGGGCAAACCCCTTCATTTTTTAGATAAACTCTATCTCTTAATATATAGGGCGAGGTAAGTTTTCGCTTGCAATGTGGTGACAAACTTGTCAACATTAGCTTAATGAGAAACACCAGACCTATTTCATGGCTAAAGGCCGCGCGTAAAGACTTCGAGGAATTTTCCGAAGACGTGCAAAGCGACATGTTCGATGCACTTACGATTGCTGCCGAGGGTGGCAAGTCTGACAAGGCGAAACCGTTCAAAGGCGTTGATGGTGGTGTGTTCGAGATTGCGCTCAAGTATCGAGGCGACGCTTTTCGCACTCTCTACGCTGTCAAGATTGGTGTGGATATTTGGGTGATTCACGCTTTTCAGAAGAAATCGAAATCAGGGATTAAAACCCCACAAATGGAAGTCGATATTATTCATGAACGACTAAAAAGACTGAAGGAGGCTTTGAAATGAAAGACGACGACATGGAACTGATACGCGGAAGTGGCAACATTTATCGCGACTTCGGACGCCCCAACGCAGGGCTAGAACAGGCTCGTGCCATTATCGCGGCAAAAATCATCAATATCCTTGATGATCGCAAGCTTTCGACCCGCGATGCCGAAAAGCAGACGGGGGTTTCACACTCCGAATTCTCTCATATCCGCAACGCACAGCTTCGCCGCTTCACGCTCGACCGGATGATTATGATTCTTGGCAAACTTGATGAGGATGTTGAGGTTAATGTCACCTTCCGACCTCGCCAGCACGGCGAGTCCGCGCCACAGCTTTTGTAAAACGGTAAAATTGGCCGACCTACCCTCTTTTGACCCTGATTTATGACACGGCCAAGCGGTTGATTTATAAGGGGTGAAAAGTTGTGCCATAAATCTTGATTTTTGGCATAAAGCGAGAGTGTGACTTCTCTTCTGCACGAGTTTTCTTTGACTTTGTGAGTTGTTCCACTCCACAATAAAATAATTTTGGGGCGGCCATGAGTATCCCCTGGACATTTTTCCACGCTGTTTTACAATTTTTGCGGGGATAAACGATAGCCCATTGCGTGCATAATGGCATTAACGCTGCCAAATTGTGGGTTGCCATTTTCGGAAAGGGCTTTTTGTATGCCCTTTCGACTTAAGCCATAAACTTCGGCGATCCGGCTCACCCCTTTTACACGGCCTACCACGCGCAGAGATGACAGCAAGGCCGCAGTATCGTTAGTCTCGGCATATTCATCAAAGAGGACGGTAATATAATCGTCCACCTCATCAGGATGGTTGCGAAGGTATTCTTCTTCAATTTCGCCAATCGCTCTATAAGTGCTCATGGTTTATTTTCTTCACCCAAATAAACCCTATAGCCAGAACCGAAAAATAATCGCAGTTCGCTAATCCCTTATCCTACTGGTTAACAATCTCCGTAGTTGCCTTGTTGTAGACGGGAAACGCGGGCAAGGATGCGTTTGCGACCAATGACATCACGCAGATTATAAAGCCACTCGGTAAAAGGCTCTTTCCCGTCTTCCTTGGCATAGACGATAACCTGCTTGGGCGTTGCTTCGTCTGTAATGAATTAATTTCCTTTAGTTTATGCAAGGCGAACTGTAGTCCGCAGATAAATTTAATGCGAGTTCTTTATGTGCTTTGTCTTGGTAAGACTGCCAAAACCTTCGTTTTCAGAGGGGCTTGGGATTTTCGGTTTTATGTAAGTTTTGCAGCAATGGCGGACTTTTTTTGTTGTGTTTGTAGTATTACAAACATGCGTTGATTTTCTCTCGGCTTCCTTTATAATTATTTACCATTTAAAATAAGTGGTTAATAGTCGGCCTTAATCCGGCATAGATGTTGCTTCAGCCATACGGAGCGGCGTTGGCTGAAGAACCGTGCTGGTCACTGCGTTAGAGTGAGTAAAATTTAAATATAATAACAATAAGCGCTTCCAATAGACTGTGCTTTCTTCAAGTAACCCATAACGCCAGGAGTTTTTTGAATGACTGAAACCTTTTACGATGTCATGCGCAGGCAAGGCATCACCCGCCGCAGCTTTCTCAAGTTTTGCAGCCTGACGGCAGCATCGTTAGGGCTTTCCCCTGCTTTCGCTCCCAAAATTGCCCATGCGATGGAGACCAAACCGCGCATTCCGGTATTGTGGCTGCATGGGCTGGAATGCACTTGCTGCTCCGAATCGTTTATCCGCTCCGGTCATCCTTTAGCCAAGGACGTGATCTTGTCGATGCTGTCGCTGGATTACGACGACACCATCATGGCGGCGGCCGGTCATAACGCCGAAGCCATCGTCGACGAAATTGTCGAAAAATACAAAGGCAATTACATCCTGGCCGTGGAAGGCAACGCGCCTTTGGCCGAAGACGGCATGTATTGCATTATCGGCGGCAAACCGTTCGTAGAACAGCTCAAATACGCCGCCGAAAGCTGCAAGGCCATTATTTCCTGGGGTTCTTGCGCATCCTGGGGTTGCGTACAGGCCGCCAAACCCAATCCGACCCAAGCGACGCCGGTACATAAAATACCCGGTTTGGCCGACAAGCCGATTATCAAGGTGCCCGGTTGCCCGCCGATTGCCGAAGTGATGACTGCCGTGGTGGCTTATCTCCTGACTTTCGAAAAACTGCCGACCCTGGATCGCCAAGGGCGTCCGCAGATGTTTTACAGCCAGCGCATCCACGACAAATGTTACCGGCGTCCGCATTTCGATGCCGGGCAATTCGTCGAACATTGGGACGACGCCGCCGCTCGGCAAGGACATTGTCTGTACAAAATGGGCTGCAAAGGCCCGACTACTTACAACGCCTGTTCGACGGTGCGCTGGAACGAGGGCACTTCATTTCCGATTCAATCCGGTCACGGCTGTATCGGCTGTTCAGAGGACGGTTTCTGGGATAAAGGCGGTTTTTACCAGCGTCTGACCGATATTAACGATTTCGGTATCGAAGCCAACGCCGATGCGGTCGGCGGTACTGCGGCAGCCGTAGTCGGCGTCGGTATTGCCGCGCATGCCGGATTGACCGCGCTAAAGCGTTCTAAAAAAGCTGACGCCAAACAACCAGGAGCAGAACAATAATGACCGTCACCAACACCCCCAACGGCTTTAATCTGAATGACGCCGGCCGCCGCGTCATCGTCGACCCGGTCACCCGTATCGAAGGGCACATGCGCTGCGAAGTCAATATCGACGAAGACAATATTATCCGCAATGCGATTTCCAGCGGCACTATGTGGCGCGGCCTGGAAGTGATTTTAAAAGGCCGCGACCCGCGCGATGCCTGGGCTTTCGTACAGCGTATCTGCGGCGTTTGCACCGGCACCCATGCCTTGACGTCGGTGCGCGCGGTCGAGGATGCGTTAAAAATTAAGATTCCTGAAAATGCCAATTCCATCCGCAACCTGATGCAGCTAAGCTTGCAGGTGCAGGATCACTTGGTGCATTTTTATCATTTGCATGCGCTGGACTGGGTTAACCCGGTCAATGCGCTGAAAGCCGACCCCGTTGCGACCTCGGCGTTGCAGCAATCGATTTCGCCGCATAATCCCAAGTCGTCGCCCGGTTATTTCCGCGACACCCAAAACCGCTTAAAGAAGTTTGTTGAATCCGGGCAATTAGGCCCGTTCAAAAACGGCTATTGGACCAATCCGGCTTATTTGTTGCCGCCGGAAGCCGATTTAATGGCGGTGACGCATTACCTGGAAGCCTTGGATTTTCAAAAAGACATTATGAAAATCCGCACGGTGTTCGGCGGCAAAGACCCGCACCCCAACTGGCTGGTTGGCGGCGTGCCGTGCGCGATCAATATCGATGGCGTCGGCGCCAACGCTGCGATCAACATGGAGCGGCTGAATCTGGTGTCGTCGATTATCGACCGCACCATTGATTTTATCGATCAGGTTTACATCCCGGATTTACTGGCTATCGCCGGATTCTACAAAGGCTGGACTTACGGGGGCGGCATTTCCGGGCAAAGCCTGTTGTCTTACGGCGATATTCCCGATAACGCTAACGACTATTCGGCGTCGAATTTGCTGATGCCGCGCGGCGCGATTATCAACGGCGATTTGACCAAAGTTCATGAAGTCGATTTGACCGATCCCGAGCAAATCAAGGAATTCATCCCGCACTCCTGGTACAAATACCCGGATGACTTGATGGGCCTGCATCCCTGGGACGGCATTACCGAACCCAACTACAAGCTCGGGCCGAAAACCAAGGGCGACCGCACCCATATCAAGGAACTGGACGAAGCGGCCAAATATTCCTGGATCAAGGCTCCGCGCTGGCGCGGCCATGCAATGGAAGTCGGCCCGTTGGCGCGCTATGTGATCGGTTACGCGCAAGGCAACAAGGAAATTACCGAGCAAATCACAATGGTACTTAAGACGCTGGATGTGCCGGTTACCGCGTTGTTCTCGACTTTGGGCCGGACGGCAGCCAGAGGTTTGGAAGCACAATGGGCGGCGGGCAAAATGCGTTACTTTATGGACAAGATGGTCGCCAATATCAAATCCGGCGATTTAGCGACCGCGAACGTCGCCAAGTGGGATCCTGAAACCTGGCCGAGCAGCGTCAAAGGCGTCGGTTTTACCGAAGCGCCGCGCGGCGCGTTGGGGCATTGGCTGAAAATCGAAAATACCAAAATCGCCAATTACCAATGCGTAGTGCCGACCACCTGGAACGGTTCGCCGCGCGACGAGAAAGGCAATATCGGCGCGTTCGAGGCGGCGTTGATGAATACCAAGGTGGAACGTCCCGAGGAACCGGTGGAAATCCTGCGCACCTTGCACAGTTTCGATCCTTGTCTGGCGTGTTCTACGCATATCATCAGCCCGGACGGTACTGAATTAACGAAGGTGAAGGTACGTTAGGTCTTACTCCCTCTCCTTCCGGGAGNNAGGGGATTTAATACATAAGTGTGTTGTGCTCGTTCCTTAGCAAATTCATAGCTTGGGGTGTATAAATAAACACTTTACGTTTTCTATTAACCCCTTGCTATTATTTTAACCTAATGTATAAATCATTATTTTCCGATTCTCATAAAATCAATTCCAATTCAGTCCCATTCTAGGAGATAACCATGATTAAACATTTTTCATCTGTTGTTTTATTGCTGGCATTAGCTTTATTCACCAGCACTGCATCAGCACACACAGGTACACACGACATTGACGGCTTTATCAGCGGCTTAAACCATCCCTTTTTAGGTTTAGACCATTTATTGGTCATGCTCGGTGTCGGCTTATGGGCAAGCCGTTTAACCCGACTCAATGCCAGCCTCACCATCGCCGCGTTTTTAAGTTTCATGGTCATCGGCGCAGGATTGGCTTTATGGGGTTTGCACATTCCAGGCGTAGAGCTGGGCATACTGGCTTCGGTGCTGGTCGTAGGCTTATTGCTCAGTGTGTCGCGCCGCTTACCAACCTTGCTAACGATTGGCGTATTAGCCGGTTTCGCAGTGTTGCATGGTTTTTCGCACGGTTTGGAAATGCCTTTAGCCGCAGCACCGATAGATTACGCTTTAGGTTTTCTGCTTGCCACTGCTGTATTGCATGGTATTGGATTGGGTTTAGGCTCAATGCTGAACAAACACCAATTCGGCTTGCGTGTTTCGGGCTACATCACCAGCGGTCTGGGCTTGTATTTATTATTCAACGCTTAACGGAGTAATCACGCATGAACAGTAACGCCGTTCAACCCCCTGCCGTTTACGTTTACGAAAAGCCGGTACGGCTCTGGCATAGCCTGAACGCCTTAGTCATCGTCGCCTTGACCGTGACCGGCTATTTAATCGCTACGCCGCTCGCATCGGTGGGCGGGGAAGCGTCCGCTCATTTCGTGATGGGCTATGTGAGATTCCTGCATTTCGCGGCAGGCTACCTGTTGGCGATAGGTCTGATTTTCCGGGCCTATTGGGCTTATGCAGGTAACGAACATGCCCGGCAAATTTTTATGCCGCCGTTATTGTCGCGGGATTTCTGGCTAGGCGTCGGTCATGAAATACTGTGGTATGCCTTTTTGGTTAAGGAGCCGAAAAAATATACCGGTCATAATCCGTTGGCGGTACTGTTCATGCATTTCGTCTTCGTTTGGGGCACGCTGTTCATGATCATTACCGGTTTTGCACTGTATGGCGAAGGCACCGGGCAAGGCAGTTGGCAACACACGCTATTCAGCAGTTGGGTGCTGCCGATTTTCGGCGGTAGCCAGAATCTGCACAGCTGGCATCACCTGATTATGTGGTTGATCGTTTGTTTTGTGCTGATTCATATTTATGTCGCCGTACGCGAAGACCGGCTATCCCGGCAAAGTATTTTATTGTCGATAGTGACCGGTTGGCGCACCTTTAAAGATGATAAACCGGTAGACGACGTTCATTGACCATGAACATTTTATTGCTGGGCATAGGCAACGTGCTTTGGGCCGACGAAGGCTTCGGCGTCCGCGTGATCGAGCGGCTGCAAAGAGGCTACCGCTTTTCCGATCACGTCACGGTCATGGACGGCGGCACCCAAGGTGTTTATTTGGTCGAGCATGTCCAGGCGGCGGATGTGTTGATCGTATTCGATGCGGTGGATTACGGCCTGCCGCCCGGCACCTTAAAACGGATCGAAAACGAGGACGTGCCGAATTTTCTGGGCGCAAAGAAAATGAGCCTGCATCAAACCGGATTTCAGGAAGTGTTGGCGATGGCGCAGATGCTGGGCCGCTATCCTAAGCATCTGCTGTTGATCGGTGTACAGCCCGAGGAGCTGGACGACTACGGCGGCAGCCTGCGGCCTCAAGTCAACGCGCAAATTCAACCGGCTATCGATATGGCGCTGGGCTTTCTGCAAGCGTTCGGCATTACGGCGGAACCTAGCGATAGCGATGCCGATTTGGCCGATCCGGTGTTGAACATGCAACGCTACGAACAGGAACGTCCCACGGCCGCTGAAGCGTGCCGCATCGGCGATGACCGGGTCTTGCAGGCCGAAGGCTTTGTGTTGCGCCCGCCCCGGCCCTCCGAGCGCACTGTGCCAGTCGATGTCGATTACCGGGGCCAATACTGATGTGTATTGGTCTCCCGATGCAAGTTGTCGAGCCGCATGACGAATCGGCGCGTTGTCTTTATCGCGGACAGGAAAGCTGGGTCGATATGATGCTGGTCGGCCCGCAACCGGTCGGCACTTGGCTGCTGGTTTTTCTCGACACCGCCAGAGAAGTGCTCAGCGAATCCAAAGCCAGGCAAATTACTGATGCGCTGGAAGCCATGCGGCTGGCGATGCAGGGCGACAATCAAATAGATCATCTATTTGCCGATCTGGTCGGCAGGGAACCGACATTACCGGATTTTTTAATATCATGACTTCACCGCTACTCGAACAATTACAAACCCGATACGGCTATCCGTTGTTGGATGCTGACAGTTACGATCCTTACGTTTACGGTAAGGAAACCGTCGTGCTGTTTTTCTGTAACGATCCCGTCCAGTTTCCCGAAAGTCACGATGTCGCAGTGATCTTGCCGGAATTGGTCAACGTATTCAGCGGCAGGCTGCAAGCGGCGGTTATCGCCAAGTCCATCGAACGCGAATTGCAGGCGCGGTTTCGCTTTACCGGCTGGCCGTCGCTGGTATTTTTGCGTAACGGCGGGTATTTGGGCGTCATCACCGGCATCCGCGACTGGCATCAGTTTATGCAGGAAACAGCAGCGATTTTGGCTTCAGCACCCGGCCAACCGCCGGGCTTTGATTTGAATAAGGTATGCGGCGGTGGGCATTGATCGATGGGTGTGCTGCGCGCACCTTTTACAAGGTTTGAATATTCTGAGCATTCCTGGCGCGCACGGCGCGTCCTACTAAAAATACCCCATACCATTATGAGCTCTATCTCACTCCCCATTTTCGGACAAGGCAGCCAACCGGCGGAAGTAGACGGCGTCGCGTTGGAATACCTGCCCATGCCGCAGGAAATGACGACATACAGCATGCCGCAGGTTTCGGCGGATTTAAACGCACTGGATTTGGCTCAAGCTAAAAGCATCCTGCTGAAATTGCAGCAAGATCTGGCCGCGTTTCCGTCGATTTCAGCAGCTATCGAATTGACGCAATTGGACGCAGGCAACCGGCGGTTTATCGACGAACTGCTAGGCGAGGGCGAAGTCAGCGTGATTTGTTCCGGTGAACAGGATACGCGCATCCAGGAATCGGTGCTGGCCGGGGTATGGCGCTTGCAAAGACTCAATGCCCGGCGGCAGATCGCCGATGATGCGCTGGAAGTCGGCATTATCCCGCAACAACTTGCGCAATCGGCCGCTAACGGTACGGCAGCACAAATAGACACATCTTGGACGGAACTGCCGCCGGGCGTGATGAATGCGCCACCGTTATTGACGGAACTCAACGCCAAAATCGCCGATTACCGGCCGGGCGGCGAGGCGCATACCATTAATTTAAGCCTGTTGCCACAAACCGAGCAGGATCTGGAGTTTTTGGCGCAACGTCTGGGCGGCGGTACGGTGACGATACTGTCCCGTGGCTACGGTAACTGTCGGATCACCGCTACCGGTACAAGATTTGTCTGGTGGGTGCAGTATTTCAATTCCGATGACACCTTAATCCTCAATACGTTAGAAGTCAGCGACGTGCCCAGCGTAGCCTGCGCCTCGCCGGAAGACATTGCCGATAGCTGCGAGCGTTTGCAGGAGATACTTAAGGTGTATTTATGAATATCCCCTTTTTTGCCGGGGCCTTCGGCGGCGATGCCTCGAAATTGACCGCTCAGACCCGGTTGGAGTGCAAAATATGCTGGTATGTGTACGACCCGGCCATCGGTGATACCGTCTGGCAAATGCCGCCTGGCACGGCTTTTGCGCAATTGCCCGATCATTGGAGTTGTCCTGTATGCGATAGCAAAAAACAGGATTTTTTGGTGTTGGATGTATAAGTACCCTAGCCGTGCCAAGCAATGATGTGGCTGGACAGCAAGCAGATCCGGCATGCGCTGGAAACAACATTCAATGAAATACTGGATAAACGCATGCGCGGATTACCGCTAATCAACGCCACGCTTTCGGTGCAGGCCATCGGTTTTAACCGCTATAACGAAGACTGGCTGGGCATATTGATTACTCCTTGGTTTATGAACCTGCTGTTGTTGCCGGGATCGGACAGCCCTTGGCGTGAGCTTGTGCCCGGCACAAAAATAGTAAAACACTACCCATACGGAGCCTTTGAATTTACGCTGGGTAACGAAGCGCAATTGGGCGCCTATGCACTTTGTTCACTATTTTCGCCGATGTTTCAATTTGAGAATCAGGCTGCCGCCCTTGCCGCTGCGCAAGCTGCATTGCAAGGCTTGTTGGCGGAAGCCCCCCCGCGCAGCATTAGCCGCCGGGACTTGCTGCGCGGCACTATTGGCAACGGAAAGCGTTAGTGACGTTGGCAGGCTCTATCCGCATTGAGCTATATCACCGCTCCGGCAAGGCTAGCGGCGCGCAAATCGCATCCACCCGGCCGCAAGCGATAGCACAACTATTGATCGGCAAGACGCCGGAGCAGGTGCTCGACACCGTGCCGCTGCTGTTTACACTGTGCGGCAATGCCCAAGCCAGTGCAGCCCTACAGGCCTGCCGCGTTGCACTGGGCGTCGAGGAGGCCGAAGCTAACCAGAATTTGGCCCGTGACATGTTGGTGCAACTGGAAACCTTGCGCGAGCACGCGTGGCGTATTTTGCTGGACTGGCCTGTTTTTGTCGGTCTGGTTCCTGACAAAAAACCGCTTGCGGCGCTGCTTAAATTCGATGTGCTGTTCAAGAAGCATTTATTTTGTCACGGCGAGGCGTTCAAGCTCGACAGCCGCCTCGACATTAATGCCGCGCAGCTAACGCGGCTGATCGGTGAGTTGGAAGCGTTAATCGACACCTCAATTTTTAACGGCCAGCTTGCCGATTTTCAGGCGTTAACCGGCGAAGTGCAATTGCGCGATTGGCTGCGGCATAACGGCGCGTTACCTGCCAAGCTGCTGAACTATTTATATAGCCANNGGCCGACGCCTTAAACCAGTCGCTGCAACAGCAAGATTTAACGATATTCAGTCAAACACCGCGCTGGCAAGGCCGTTGCTTTGAAACGACACCGCTAAATCGTCAACTATCGCAGCCGTTAGTCGCCGATCTGCATAACCGTTACGGAAACGGCCTGCTCATCCGCATACTGAGCCGTTTGTTTGAAGTCGCCTTGTTACCACTGGAATTAAAGCAGCTTTTCATATTGATAAAAAATGACGCCGCTATGCCGATACAAAGCGCCGTCGGCAACGGTATCGGCCTGGCTCAAGTGCAGGCGGCACGCGGCCTGCTGATTCATCGCCTGGAGTTACGGCAAGGGCGTGTGTACGACTACCGCATCGTCGCACCCACCGAATGGAATTTTCACCCCGAAGGCGTTGTCGCATCAGGCTTAAAACAATTGAGAGCCGGAAGTCCAAACGAGCTGCAACGGCAAGCGGAATTGTTTATCAACGCGGTAGACCCTTGCGTACAATACGCGTTACACTTGACTGACAGTCGAAACGAGATAGCAAACCATGCATGACAAATATATCAGGAACAGATTTACACTGGCCCGAAGGGTGCATGGCAGGGATAGCCTGCATGACAAATACGCCGGGAGCGGATTTGCATTTACCCGTAGGGTGCATGGCAGGGATAGCCATGCATGACAAATACGCCGGGAGCGGATTTGCATTTACCCGTAGGGTGCATGGCAGGGATAGCNNATGCATGAAATGTCCCTCTGCGAAAGCATTTTGCAGGTATTGGAACAGCAGGCAACAGCCCAGCAATATAGCAAAGTCAAAACAGTCTGGTTGGAAATAGGCGCGTTGGCCGGTGTCGAGATAGAAGCGCTACGTTTCAGTTTTGATGTGGTTGTACAAGGTTCGCTGGCCGACCATGCCCGTCTTGAAGTTATCGAAGTACCCGGCCAAGCCTGGTGCATGCCGTGCGGCCGCAATGTGGTCGTGCAGCAGTTATATGATTTATGCCCTTATTGCGGCAGCCACCAATTACAAGTCAACGGCGGAGATCAAATGCGTATCAAAGAACTGGAGGTAGAATAATGTGTGGCGTATGCGGCTGCGGCGAGGGCCATTCCCACTCGCATGATCACGATCACGAACATCCCCATGATCATCACGACCACGACCACGGCGCAGAACATACTCATGCGCCGGGTCTAAGCCCAAAACGGATGGTGCAGATCGAACAGGATATACTGGCCAAGAACAACCGTTATGCTGCCGAAAACCGCCGTTATTTCGGCGAACGCGGCATACTGGCGTTAAATCTGGTGTCCAGCCCCGGTTCCGGCAAGACCACGCTGCTTACCGAAACCATCTCCCGGCTGAAAGACGAGCTCGATATTGCCGTCATCGAAGGCGATCAGCAAACCGCACGCGACGCCGAGCGCATCCGCGCCACCGGTGTACCGGCGCTGCAAATCAACACCGGCAAAGGCTGTCATCTCGATGCGCACCGGGTCGGTCATGCGCTGGAAACCCTGCAACCGAAAGACCGCAGTCTGTTGTTCATCGAAAACGTCGGCAATCTGGTTTGCCCTTCGGCGTTCGATTTGGGCGAAGCGCATAAAGTGGTGATTTTGTCGGTCACCGAAGGCGAGGATAAACCGATCAAATACCCCGATATGTTTCACGCTGCCGACTTGATGATTTTGAACAAGACCGACCTGCTGCCGTACCTGGATTTCGATAGTGAGCAATGTATACAGTATGCGAAACAGGTCAATCCGCGCATCAAGATCCTGCCGTTGTCGGCCAAAACAGGCGAAGGAATGGACAGTTGGCTGCGCTGGCTGAAAGCCGAGTTGGAGTTGCAGCGTATCGATTATGCGTAGCAACATGCTGAAAAACGGTGCGCACAGCGCACCCTACAACCAAAAGGTAAGCCAATGACGATTACAGAAATAAAATCCCTACCTGTTTCCGAACGGATTATGCTGATGGAAGAAATTTGGGATAGTCTTTATCATGAACATGAGCAGATAGAATCCCCGATGTGGCATCAGGACATACTTAACGACAGATTGGAGCAGCTCAATTCAAAACAAGCCACCTTGATTTCCTTGCAAGAATTAAAAAACACTAACAGATGACAGTGAAAGAGCTGGTTGTCTTAGAACAAGTGGCTTTTGATCTGCGGCAAGGAAAGCTATTTTATGACGACAATCAGGAAGGGATCGGCGATTATTTTTTTGACAGAATCATTGCCGACATTGAATCGCTTAGATTGTATGCAGGCATTCACAGCAGACAATTCGGACTTTACCTGATGCTGGCTAAAAGATTCCCTTTTGCGATTTATTACGATGTTTCTGAAACCG
The DNA here is from genome assembly GCA_003158415.1 of Methylobacter sp. GTDB lineage: Bacteria > Pseudomonadota > Gammaproteobacteria > Methylococcales > Methylomonadaceae > Methylobacter_C. The sequence continues at coordinate 1,413 of PMJA01000363.1, read as the reverse complement.
CCATTATTGTTATTGCCGTACTTGATTTAAGACGTAATCCAACGTGGCTACGCAAACAATTAAATAGAACCAACAAACCAAAATCAAAACCGAAACTATGTGCCTAGCCCTCCCCGCCCAAATCGTCGCTATTGATCCCGCCACCAATAGGGCGACCGCATCGGTAGGCAACGTCAAAGTCGACGTGTCGCTGGCCCTGGTCGATGATGTGGTGCTGGGCGATTATGTCCTGGTGCATGTCGGTTATGCGTTGAACAAAATCGACGAAGCCGAAGCCTTAAAAACCCTGGCCTTGTTTGCCGAAGCCGGATTAATGTCAGGCGCATGAAATACATCACCGAGTTCAGGCGGCAAGACCTCGCTAGACAACTATCCAGGGCGATAGCGCAAACCGTCGATCCCGGCCGCCACTACCGGTTGATGGAATTTTGCGGCGGTCATACTCACGCCATATTCCGCTACGGCGTCCAGGATTTAATGCCGGACAATGTCGAATTCATCCACGGCCCCGGTTGCCCAGTCTGCGTATTGCCGACCGGCCGCATCGACAACGCGATACAACTGGCCGAGCGCCGTGACGTAATCCTTTGCACCTATGCCGATTTGATGCGGGTTCCGGCCACCGGCCGCAACAGCTTGTTGAAAGCTAAGGCGGACGGCGGCGATATTCGGATGGTTTATTCCACGCAAGACGCATTGAAAATCGCCAGGGACAACCCCGAAAAACAGGTGGTGTTTTTCGCGATCGGTTTTGAAACCACCACGCCGCCGACCGCCGTCGCCATTAAGCAAGCGCAGGCTGAACAGCTGGTTAATTTTTCGGTGTTCTGCAACCATGTGCTGACGCCAGCCGCAATGCAGGCGATACTGGATGCGCCGCAACCGGTCGCCATTGATGCTTTTCTAGGGCCTTCCCACGTCAGCACGGTGATCGGCAGCCGACCTTATGAACTATTTGCCGAGCATTACGCCAAGCCGATAGTCATCGCAGGCTTCGAGCCGCTGGATGTGATGCAGTCGGCCTTGATGCTGATACGCCAACTCAACGAAGGCCGTCACGAAGTCGAAAACGAATACAGCCGCGCCGTCACCCGGCAAGGCAATTTGAAAGCGCAAGCGCTGGTGCAGGACGTATTCGAGTTGCGGCCGCAATTCGAATGGCGCGGTTTGGGCTTGATTCCCGACAGCGCGTTAAAACTCAAAACCGGTTATGCCGATTTCGATGCCGAACAACGCTTTGACATGTCCGCCATCCAGGCCTCCGATGTCAAAGGCTGCGAATGTCCGGCCATTCTGCGCGGCGCGAAAAAACCCAAAGATTGCAAGTTGTTGGGTACGGTGTGTACGCCGGAAAACCCGATGGGATCTTGCATGGTGTCGTCGGAGGGCGCTTGTGCGGCGTATTGGTCGTAT
>PMJA01000410.1 GCA_003158415.1 Methylobacter sp. | reverse complement strand
GAACAACCGTCCGCGCCTATCGATACGCCGTTAAATACCGTTCCATCTTCCAATACCAATAATGCAGACTTAGCCAAACACGTCACCTCAAATGTGCAAAACGGGATGAACTCTTAAGAAATCATCCCGTTATAAAAAATCAAACTGCACCACTATACAAAATTATGCCGCTTTGGTCATTAACAATTTTAAAACCGAATCTTCATTTACCCGCTATCAATCCGCTTATACTCACTATGTTATAGCCATTGCTAATTCCAATCGTCATCGTCACCGGCATCACTGGCCCCATCGTCATCCCATGAGGACGGGTCTCCGATACCGAAGTCTGTGCCGCCCATATCGTCAGTCCCGCTCGTGTTACCCGATCTATTCCAAGGAGAAGGATCATTGAACGGCGGCTCGGAAATAGCGTTATTCTTATCGCCGTCGACAAAGTGGTGCATCAGCGCCTCACCTGCGACTACACCGGCACCCAAAGCCGCTCCGGTGGCCAGATTACCCATAATACCGGAACCCATTCCGCCCGCAGCCGGTTGCCCCATGACTGAACCGACACCACTTGCGCCAGCCGACGGCATGTTTGGACTAGGCGCATTACCGCCGTAACTATTGGCAGGCATTACCCTGGAATTTCGACGACTCATGAGCACGATGACNNAAATGATCAAGCCCATACCCAAGAACAAAAGCACAGGCAGCGTCCAATTTTTAACGGCAGCCGACCCCTCCTGTCCAGCGATATTTGACCGTACTACTCCAGTTGATGCGGAAGCAATGCGACCCTTAAGATTTTGCACCGCTTCCGGCTTGGTAAAGGGCAAGCCGGGCTGTAATTGTTCGGCAGTTTTCAGCTCGGCATCAGCTTTACTGAATAGACCTTGTTTTGCCAGTAATTCGGCTTCTACAAAATGCGCCTTAGCGCTGTTGGGATGGTCGCGCAGCACTTTGTCCATCATAGACTGCGCCTCGTTAAATTTCCCTGCTTCCGCCGCCAAATAGACGTTGTGCATCGTGGCATCTTCTTCGGCAAAAGCAGGCGCTGTAAAACATAAAGTTAAAAACAGCAGAGTAAAGGCTGTGATAAGTGATTTTAACATTGATTCAACTCCAATTTTAAAGGGTGTAATTTACTACGTTTGTTATGGCAGGGTAAACGCCATTTTATATTACTATCTGGATTTTGAGCATCACTATACGATAAACTGGCCTACAGAATCTTCAATAGCTTACAAACTCATGACTGATATAGAATCAAGTCTGGATTTACCGCCCACACTCGCTGTTGTCAAGCAAAGTGACGGACAGCCGTGCATTCATTTGTCGGGCAGCTGGAATCTTCATAGTCTGGCGGCAGTTCCTGATCTGCAACAGAAAATCAGGGGCAATGCTGTTAATAAAACCATGCAATGGGATATGCGCTCAATTGATGTACTGGATAGTGCGGCGGCTTTGCTTATCTGGCAAGCCTGGGGGGAACAAATACCGGCGCCGTTACAGATAAAACCGGAACATCGGCGTTTATTTGATCGCTGGCAAGCGCAGAGCCTGCCTGCTTCTGAACCGGCGGTTTCAGCCTTCAGTCTGTTTTTTAACTCGATGCAGCAACTGATTTTCGGCTTTTGGGGACAACTGTTGGATCTGCTGACCTTGTCGGGTCAACTCGTTGTGGACTTGGGCTATCTGCTGAGTCATCCGCGCGACATTCCCAAAGCGGAGATTTCGATCACCATTTATGAGGCAGGCGTTAGGGCTTTAGGCATTACGGCGCTGGTAGGCTTTTTGATCGGCATAGTGCTCAGCTATCTGTCCGCACTGCAATTAAAAACGTTCGGCGCAGAATTTTATATTATCGATATTCTGGGCTTAAGCATTATTCGTGAATTAGGCCCCTTGTTGGCGGCTATTCTGGTCGCCGGCCGTTCCGGTTCAGCGATAACCGCCCAGCTAGGCATCATGCGGGTCACTGAAGAACTGGATGCGTTATCGGCGATGGGTATTTCTCATTCCTTGCGCTTGATTTTGCCTAAAGTGACGGCGCTGACCATCGTTATGCCGCTGTTAAGCGCATGGACCAGCGCTTCGGCGCTGGTAGGCGGGATGTTTTCAGCACAAAATACGCTGGACATCAGCTATCAGCAGTTTTTAGGCAAATTGCCGGATGTAGTGCCGTTAGTTAATGTTTTTATAGGCCTGGGTAAAAGCGCCGTATTCGGACTGATGATCGCACTGATTGCCTGTCACTTCGGTTTTAGGATCAAACCGAATACCGAAAGCCTGGGCAGCGAGACGACTAATTCCGTGGTGGCGGCCATTACCGTGGTGATTATGATCGATGCGATGTTTGCCATCTTGTTTATGGGCGTGGGCATGCCATGACCCAATCCAGTGCGATACGTTTCGAACATGTCTACACCCGTTTCGGCGATAAAGTGGTGCATCAGGATATTAATCTTAGCCTGGAACATGGCGAGATATTGGGTGTGGTCGGCGCATCAGGTTGCGGTAAAACAACCTTGCTGCGTGAAATTATAGGCTTGCAAGCACCCAGTCAAGGTGA
>PMJA01000389.1 GCA_003158415.1 Methylobacter sp. | reverse complement strand
AACCGGATTTTTGATATCCTTCCGGCAATTTTCCAATCTTCGCTTCCAAACGTAGCGCATCAGTGACATCGCTTCCTCTTCAAACAAGTTGTTGATATAACGCGTCGACAAACCTGCATGACCGGCAATCAAACGGGTGTCGAGTTCAGTATCCCGAAGGTTTTTCTCAATAAAAGTTTTTATAGCGTTAATTGAGGCAGCCCGGCTTCTGGACAAGTTAACGTCAACCGGGCGCACCGATGTCACCGCCAAGGTCAGAAAATCCAACGCATGATCGAAAAGACTTGAAAATTCGTGGCCTTGTAATTGACCTGCGTGAGAGGCGAACGTGCGCATAAAATTTGCTGCTACAAAGCCGATTCCTTTAGAGCAGGGAATGCGTAGTGCAGTGCAACGGTCTATCCCGGCAACCCTGTCCCTAAACACAGTCCGTGGAATTGAAAAAATTAGCTTAGAGAACTCACCGGGACAATCAATTCGATGAGGGCGGGTCGCATCATAAATAGTCATATCTCCAGGCTGAAGAAAAACTTCTCTTCCATTTTGCTCTAACCGGTAGTCGCCGGAAAGTAGCATAACCGCGAAATAGTTATCCTGGCTGTTCAAGTGAGGCTCACCAGATGATCGCCGTAAAGAGATTGCGCTGGATTGGATTGTCGACAGTTGAAGATTTCCACAAGGGTAAATAACTAAATCTTGAAATAAATCGTCGTGAGCAGTTGAGGTTATTTCAACATGAGTGTACTTCCGGCAGATCACCTCACGCAACCAGTCATATCTTTCACTCGGCGCCATATTATTGGTCGAAAGTTTAATTCCGCCCCGTTCGGGATTGACTAGCGGTGTTGTCGAGGATGACTCAATTATATTCATGATCCAGACTTTGTTTAAAAAAGTAGTTGCTCATTTTTCATAAAAAGGTCGAAACAGCCGTCTCAGTCAAGTTTTAGTTCCGCTTGATACCAGCGAAAATCTGCAAAAAACTTCATACTAAAACTTAATGTGCTAAGCGGCCCACTGTTTAGCAAACCATTCAAGATACTAAAGGACAACAAGATGGACGAATTGCTCAACCACACAGCCTCTCGTATTGCGCTTAGCGCATCAGGCATTTTCTTTATGACCGGTTTGCTGACCGGTGTATGGAAATACCTCTGCATGAGACGACATCAAAGCGCCGAAGCGCCGCATTATGTCAATACCGCCCACCGTGCGGCGCTGATGTACGCGTTTTCTGCTCAGCTGCTTGCCGTTTTCGCTGCAATCAGTGCATTTTCCAATTTAGTTAACACTATCGCAGTTATACCGCCGCTGCTTTTTTTTGGCATTGCCATCCTGCACTATGTGCAGCTAGGCTTAACCACCGACAGCAATAACAGTTTACGGGACTCTCCTGATAAAGCTAAAGATTATCTTATTCTTAATATCTTGGCTATAGCAGAGGTCGGTGGATTTTCAGTTCTGTTATGCGGGTTTTTTCTACGCTTATTGGCTTAATCATCAATCAGCAGGTATTGCCGAAAGAGACAGCTCCAAAAGACTGATTACATTCAACCTGATTGCCACCCGCGTCAGCTCTATGTCCCCTGCAACGTCAAGTTTACGCTTGATCAAGTAATGGCAGTTGCTGACGGTTTTCGGGCTGATGTTGAGAGTTTGCGCAATATCCTCCGTCGTTCTCGCTTCGACCAGCAGGCGCAGAATTTCAAATTCCCGCACCGTCAATGTTTCCAACGCCATCCGTTCACTGCCCAGTTTTTCCAGAGCCAGCGCTTGAGCGATGTCGGCGCTCAGGGTACGGCGACCGCAATAAACCTCATGGATAGCCCGTAGCAACACCTCCGGAGGACTGCTTTTTGTAATATAGCCCAAGGCACCGGCACGGCTGGCCTGCAATGCAAAGCTCGGATTTTGATGCATACTGAAGACTAGAATCTTTGCATTCGCATCGCGTTGTTTGATGCGGGAAATGAGTTCCAGACCGCTGATTCCAGGCAAAGAAAGATCTGTTATCACCACATCGGGGCTACATTCCTTAAATCGCTGATAGGCTTGAATGCCATCTGCCGCTTCGGCAACCACTTGTAAGTCGGACTGTTTTGCCAGCAACGATAGATACCCTTCGCGAACGATAGCGTGATCGTCAACCAGCAAAATTCTGATAGTTGTCATAGCGTTCATGTCCGTGGCTTAGTTATGGAAATAATCGGCAGCCAGGCTTCAACTTTCAAGCCGTGAGGTTGGACAATTGCTAAGGTCAGTTGCCCGCCCAACGCAGTGATGCGCTCGCGAATGCCGAGCAGGCCGATGCCTGAAGTCTCGGTAAAGGGCAATTCGGTGGCGCTGCCATCATCTTCCACGGTCAAGGTGACTGCATTTTCGGTAATTGCCAGGGTGATTTTTGCGTTCTGGGCCGTTGAATGTTTAGCGATATTGGTTAGGCATTCCTGAGTAATCCTAAACAGTGTAATCGTCAGCGGCTCCGGCAACAAGACGCAATCGCCGAGGATGTTCAGTTGATAATGACTTTTACCGCCGCTACGGGCATTCCACCCCGACACCAGGCTATTCAGGCTGATCGCAAGCCCAAGTTCATCTAACTCAGCAGGTCGCAAACGCTTCAAAAGATCGCGCACGTTATCCAGCATATGCTGGGTAATCCGACTGATATGATCGGCATCATTCACCAAGGCCGGACACTGTTGTTTCGCTGTTTGCGCGATAGATGAGGCAAGGGCGTTGATCGCGGCTAAGCATTGGCCGAACTCGTCATGCAATTCCCGCGCCAGAAAACGGCGCTCTTCCTCCTGAAGATTAATCAGTTTTACGGTCAGTTTTTGACGTTCGGCAAGCAATTGTTGCTGACTTGCCGCCAGTTGATTGATTGCTTTGGCGGTACGCTGCCATTCAATCAGCTCGAACGACGGCAGGCGGTAAGCGTGTGCCGTTTCCATACGCTCCAGTCCGTCGACGATGATTCCGGCTGGTCGCAAGGCACGGTTGATACTCAGAAATACCAGCAGACAAACAGCCAAAACGGTTATGGCAGACAGTCCCAGCAAGCCGCGAATATTTTCCCAGGCCTGGGCTATTTCCATCTCGGCACTGGGGGTAACCGTCAGTGAGCCATAAACCCGACCATTGAATGCAATCGATCGTGTTTTCTCAAAACCGGCATTAAAAAGCCAATGGTAAAAAGTCTCGAAAGCATCAGGATAGTTTAGGCCATCTGGTTTTGGGCCGTTGCAAAGATTGCGCTCAACAGCACTGTCGGTTGCTATAAAACGGACACAAACGCCTGGTGCGTTACCGGTCTGTTTCCATAGATCAAAATCCGGAAACTGATTCACTTGGCCGACACCTGCATTGATGCGAAAAAGTTGCATCTCAAGTTGCTTGCCCAGTGAATCGGCAGTGATTTGTGTCGCTAGTCTAGCTTGACTATCACTGTGATACAGCACATAGGTTGCAATAGCCAACAGACAAATCAGCGCGACAACCGTGATACGGGACAATAAATGGAATTGTAGATTCATGGTAAGTCGGATAAGCCTGATGTGACTGCATTATAAGAGGCGTTAAACACATTGAATAGCCGATTGCTTAAACGCGGGCAAATTGCCCGTACTCTGCGGGCAAATATCGGCTTACCCAAGACTACCGATTGAATAAACTATCAATCGTCCACATTCACGACAATATAACTTTTGAGGAAGCTCCTATGATTGAATACATAAACGTTATCAAAACCATCAACGCAAATGCCGATCAGGCCTGGGCGGCGATTAGCCGCATCGGCGGACTTGATCGCTGGTTTCCGATAATTGCCGACTGCTCTGTGTTCGGTACCGGAGAGGGCGCAACTCGCATCCTGACCTTGGTGGATGGCGGCAAAATAAAAGATCGTATTGAAGTTATCGATCATCAGCAACGAAGCTTGCGCTATAACAGAATCGAATCGCCCTTTCCTGTGCTAAGCTATTTTGGCACGGTAAAAGTCAGCAAGGTCTGTGATGTTAACGCCGAACTGTCATGGACGGTAGAGATTGATGTGCAGGAAGAGCAGCGTGATGCAATGGTCGGATTGATACACCGTGCTCTTACAGAGGGTATCGATGGTTTGGAATTGGATTTACAACAACTAAATCTTGCTTGATAACAAGCTTGAAGAGAATGCCATGAATAATCTGAAATCAGTGCTACTAGCACTGGCTATGTGTCTGCTGTTGTTAAGCAACGCCGACGCCGCTCCACGCATAGCCGTCTTAAATTTTGAACTGAACGATATTACTTCCCTTCCCAACACACCGCAGGAAATCTTGCGCACTGCATCCATCAGTCCCTTGTTGGAGCAGGCGATAAGCGAGATCGGAAACTACGAAATTATTCACATTAAGACAGAGGATCAACAAGCCGCCAATTCCAGTTTTGGCTATCTGTTTCGTTTTAATGATCTTGCCGCCCAACTGGGCGAGCAATATGGTGTCGATTGGATAGTCGTCAGTCAGCACAGCAAGCCGAGCTTTTTATTTTCCTATCTAATAGCACATGTGATCAATGTAAAAACCCAAACCCTGGCCGCAAGCTATGACATTGAACTTAAGGGTAACCACGAAAAAGTCACGCAACGCGGTGTTAAATCGCTTGCCAATAAAATTCATGGTTTGCTAAACAAGTAACTATAATCCCAATGAAATTGAGCGATTTTAATATCTTTAATGACCACATCCCGAAATCTCTTATAGCTAATAATCTATGTGCGTTACCGTACCGACCCTGTTCAATTTTGTGTATATTATTTCAAGCAAGAAAGTTTTAGACTCAATACACAAGAGAGGTATTAAATGACAACCAAGAAAATTATTCCAGTCGTTCTAGTCTTTATCATGCTGGCTCTTACCGCGTGCAGTTCCACCAGTGGTGGCGGTGCAACGCAGCCAAGCGATGTCAATGTCGTCGTTCCGCCTAGTACCAATGTCGTCGTTCCGCCTAGTACTAATGTTATCGTTCGGCCTAGTCGCACAGTCGTCGTTCCGCCTGATAGCACAATAATCTCACCGTAAAATTTTGCACTGTTCTCCGGCGGCTTCNNGCGGCTCATTGCTTGCTTCGAGAAAATTACGTTGTCGCCAGACACCGGAAGCCCGGCGTTATGTAACGCATCGGTGGCCCATGTATTACAGGTATGGAGCAGGTTATATTCGCTTTGCGCCGCGTAAAATAGTCCTAGGGGATGGGTGCTGCGCGCAACCAGCTGTGGCTTTCCTGATTCGTCTTTGACT
>PMJA01000315.1 GCA_003158415.1 Methylobacter sp. | reverse complement strand
GGTGGGAGGAGTCCATTCCATTGCCCTACAGCTCTATCAGATCTTTTTAACAAACTCCGATTTAAGTTTCATGGCGCCTATGCCGTCGATTTTGCAGTCGATGTCATGGTCGCCGTCGACCAAGCGGATATTTTTGACTTTGGTGCCGACTTTGACCACCAATGACGAGCCTTTGACTTTAAGGTCTTTGATGACGGTAACGCTATCGCCGTCTTGCAGCACGTTGCCATTGGCGTCTTTAATGATGCGGCCATCGGCGCTGTCTTCAGCCGCACCGTCTTTCGGCCATTCGTGCGCGCATTCAGGGCAGATGTATAGACTGCCGTCTTCGTAGGCGAATTCAGAACCACAAACAGGGCATGGCGGGATATTACTCATTGTTTTCTTACCTTAATGGGTGTCTCAACCAAGCGGGATACCCGGTTTCTTGAGGCGGCATGATGCCAGATACAGGCGGTTATTGTCCACTACAACAACGCAACCAACGCTAGCGCCCGGTCAATCTCATCCAGCGTATTATAAAAATGCGGAGAAAAGCGGATGCCGCCGCCGCGCAGGGCGCAGACTACGCTGTTTTTCTGTAAATGTTGATATATCAGGTCGTTGGCTATCGTCCGGTGTTTAAAGACCACAATGCCGGATTTCAACCGGCTATGCCGCTCCGACAATAAAACCAATGCGCTATTATAAGCGATGGCGGCCTTTAAATAGTCGGACTTTTCTAAAACCTGCGCCTCGACTGCGTCCATGCCTGTTTCCAGCAACAAGGACAAGCTGGCGGAAAGCCCATGGATGCCCAGCATATTGGGGCTGCCGCATTCAAAGCGGCGGGCGGTAGGATGTACTTCCCATGGTTTGTTTTCATAGTTATGGGTGTCTTTCATCATGTGCCAGCCGTACTGGGTCAGCTTGAGTTGGTCTCTGGCTGCCGGTGTGCTGTAGAAAACCCCCAGCCCTTCCGGGCCGAACATCCACTTGTGGCCGTCGGCCATGACGAAATCCGCATGATAAGCCTGCACGTCAAATTGCACCGCGCCCAGACTCTGGATGGCGTCTATGCAGAACAAGATACCGCGCCGCCTGCAGAACTCGCCTATCCTCGCCAAATTCATGCGCAGTCCTGATGCGAATTGTATGGAGCTGATGGTCAATAAGCGCGTGTGCTCGTCCACCAGCGCAAACAAAGCATCCTCAGGCGTATCTGCGCTATATAAATCGGCCTGACGAAATTCCACGCCCTGGTTGGTCAAAGATTCCCAAGGCAATCTGTTTGAGGGAAATTCCTCATTGCTGGATACAATATTGTCGCCTGCTTGCCACGTTAAGCCGTAAGCTACCAGGGACAAGGCTTCCGAGGTGTTTTTAACCAGGGCAATATCATCAGAGGAGGGGGCATTTAATAAGGTCTGCAATTGGGTGCGCAGTTCGGCTTCTTTGTGCATCCAGTCCAGATAAAAATGTGAACCGTAACGGGTATTTTGTTCCGCAAACCCGATCACCGCCGCGCTGGTTCTTTTAGGCCAGGGCGCTACGGCGGCATGGTTGAGATAAATGAGTTCGTCGCTTAAAGGGAATTCAGGGTGTTTCATCGTATTAATCAGAATTATAGATTACAAAGTAAAGCTTACATTACCTGAAGTCTGGCTACAAATAGATACGCAAAAAAACCAGGTATTGTTTAAAATGGCAGATATGATTAAAAAAATTTTTCAGCGGGTAACCCCGACGCCATTTCCAGATGTATCCGGTTTGCTGGAGCAGCAGTATCGGCATCAGGTAACGCAAAACCACATACAACACGACGATGCACAGGTGTTTGCTTTACGGCAGTTGCAAACGCTTCTGGATAAGCTGTTGGCATCCATTAAGCATGATCAAACATCAGGCGTACATAAGCTGTTGTCGCCGTCTCCTGAGAAATGCCGGAGCCTGTATCTATTCGGTGATGTCGGCTTGGGCAAATCGATGTTGATGGCCTTGTTTTATGACGCGTGTCCTTTTGAACAAAAACGGCGCGTACATTTTAATCTGTTCATGCAGGAAGTTCATACCTACATCCACGCATGGCGGCAGCAACAAAATACGGGCGATGCTATGTCCGCCTTGGCAAAAAAAATCAGGGCATCGGTGCTGCTGCTTTGCTTTGATGAGTTTCATGTCACCGACATAGCGGATGCCATGATTCTGGAAAGGCTGTTCAGTAAACTGTTGGCGTCCGGTGTTATCGTCGTTATCACCTCCAACCGACATCCCAATGATTTATATCTGGGCGGTTTGCAACGGGAACAGTTTCTGGTCTTTACCAAACTTCTGCAACAAGAATCCCAAATTATAGAGCTGGTCGCCAAAGAAGATTACCGGCTCAAACACTTGCATGCTTTGGAAACCACTTATTACTTCCCGCTGGATGCCCATGCCGATGGGTTTGTGCAAAAAAGTTATAACGAATTTACCCAGTTTGCCGACAGACGCCCCGGCGTTTTACAGGTATGGGGCAGGCAGGTTGTTTTATCTGCCGTACATGGCGATATAGTCCTTACCTCCTTTGACGAACTCTGTGTGCAGGCTTTAGGTTCGGCAGATTATCTGGAGATTGCCCGTGAATTCAGTACCGTCATTATGGCCGACATTCCAAAATTAACGGCGGATAAACGCAACGAAGCCAAGCGCTTTATGACCTTGATCGATGCGCTGTATGAACATAAAGTAAAGCTGATCTGCACCGCCGAAGTGTCGCCTCAAGCGCTTTATACCGAGGGCGATGGTGCGTTTGAATTCAGACGCACAGCGTCAAGACTCATTGAAATGCAGTCGGAAGCTTATTTTCAAAGCAAGCACAATTCAACCCCATGATAAATCGATTAAAAATGATAAATATAAAACCCTTTTTGGATGAAGACATCGGTAGCGGCGATATAACCGCTGCCATTATTCCTGAATCGACCCGGGCAATCGCTGACGTGGTGACACGGGACACTATGGTACTGTGCGGTCTGGCCTGGTTCGATGCGGTATTCAAATATCTGGATGCTGACGTCAGCATTACCTGGTATGCCGCTGAAGGCGAAACCGTCGAGCCGGGTGCTGTTCTTTGCAAACTTGACGGTGCAGCCAGGGCTTTATTGACGGGTGAGCGCACGGCGCTCAATTTATTACAAACCTTGTCGGCGACGGCAACGGTTGCCAGACAGTATGCGGATGCCGTCGTCGGCACCGGTTGCAAAGTGCTGGATACCCGAAAAACCCTGCCGGGCTTAAGAAATGCGCAAAAATACGCCGTCGCTTGCGGCGGCTGTTACAATCATCGCATCGGTTTGTATGACGGCGTATTGATCAAGGAAAATCATATTATGGCGGCAGGCTCCATCACCCGTGCCATACAGGCGGCGCGCGAATTGACCTTGGTGGCGGTGGAAGTGGAGGTTGAATCCCTGTCGGAATTGGTTGAAGCCATCGCTGCAAAACCGGATCGGATTATGCTCGACAATTTTAGCCTGGATGATTTGCGTGCGGCGGTAACGTTGAATGCAGGGGCAATAGAACTTGAGGCTTCCGGTAATATCGGTCTTGATAATATACGCACCATTGCGGAAACCGGCGTTGATTACATCTCCATCGGCGCATTAACCAAGCATGTTAAGGCGGTT
>PMJA01000346.1:3817-3938 GCA_003158415.1 Methylobacter sp. | reverse complement strand
CATTACTGCCTTGTTGGACTTGGCGACGAAATCGGGCATAGCCAATCATATAGAAAAAAGAGACTGTGTTGTTTCTTTTACAGAAGGCTTTACCTCAGTGTATGCAAAGAACATTGAAAAA
>PMJA01000346.1:0-3809 GCA_003158415.1 Methylobacter sp. | reverse complement strand
GGGAACAATAGCCGGGATTAAAAAGGCCAAACCCGAATCAAGACTGGGAATTATATGGCTTGATGCCCATGCTGATTTACATACGCCCTATACATCGTACACAGGAAACATGCACGGCATGACTTTAGCGGCTTCTTTGGGGATGGACAATGTAGCGTGTCTCATTCGAGAGCCTGATAAGATGACGTTGGGTTTTTGGAGCCGTTTTAAACGCATTGGGGGGCTGTCTGAAAAGATAAGACCTTCGGATATTGTTTATGTGACATTACGTGATTTAGAAGCACAAGAATCTCATCTCATTGAAAAATATGGCATACGAAACTTTACGACGCAAGAACTGCGTGATATGAAAGAAAAGGTTCTCGGTACTTTGATATTGGAGCACCTGAAGGATTGTACTGATATTTATCTTTCCTTTGATACTGATAGTTTAGACGGCTCACTATCAAAAGGCACCGGACTCCCTGTCGATAACGGCATTATGCCCAAGGAAGCTGAAGAACTGATAGGTATTATTTTAAAAGATCCCAAAGTGGTCTGTTTTGAGATTACCGAACTGAATCCCGGTTTTGATATTAACCAAGCGACAACAACTATGGTGTATCGCATACTGGAAAAAGCACTCAGTGTATTAAAAATAGAGCCAACGCGTAAGGCGAATTCGCGCTAACCCGGCAAGGAGCAAAGGCGAAAAATAGCGGTTTGGCGTATTGCGCCGTAGGGATCATGGGTTACCAATAGCCTGATAAAGCGTTACCGTGGGGGCTGCTCTAGCTGCGTTCTTCGCGGCTAAAGCAGCCCCCCCACGACAGATTGGTCAGCGGTTAATGTTGAATAACCTTGGCGGGCGGAAAGCCGTTGAAATAGGTGGAGGTTGCGCCGCTGTAGGCGCCGATATTACGGCTGGAAAGCAGGTCGCCGCGCTCCAGATCGGAGGGCAGTTCTTCCGTCATGGAAATAACGTCCAGGCCGTCGCAGGTAGGGCCAAATACTGTACAGATTTGGGTCGGCCCGGTTTTGAAAGCATCAAAATGATATTGGCAGTGATCGAAAATGACGCCGGAAAAGGTGTGATAAACCCCGTCATCAATGTAATAGCATAATTTCCCGTGCCGCACGGCCTTGCCGATGATCTTCGATACTGCCGTCCCGGCAGTCGCAACGATAAAGCGGCCCGGCTCGGCAATAATTTTTATGTCCGGTGCAATAAGCCGGTCTAATTCGGTGTTGATTCTTTTTGCCAATTCGCTAAAAGGCTTGACCGATTCATCATAAGGCGCAGGAAATCCGCCGCCTATGTCCAGCAGATTCATCTTGTCGTAACCGCGCTCCTTCACTTCCTTGAATATCAAGGCGGCAAGATTGATGGCCTGCATGTAGTTTTTAAAATGGGTGGTTTGGCTGCCGACGTGGAAGCTTAAACCGGCGACAGTAAGCCCCGCATTGACGGCTTCAAAAATGAGGTCTATAGCTTCGTCATGGCTTGCCCCGAATTTCGACGACAGCTCCACCATAGCGCCGGCATTGGAAACCCTAAGACGCAACACTACTCTGGAATTGAGCGCACATTCTCTGATTTTGCTGATCTCTTCAAGGTTGTCGAAAGTGACCAAGGGATGATACTTGTCAAGTTTCATCAAGGTCTCTTCTGCCTTAATCGGATTCGCATAGATAATATTGTCCTTGATCCATTGGCGCTGCTCCGGCTCCGGCCTGTCTTTTATGTATTCGTAGACCGCTTCGAATTCTGCAATAGACGACACGTCAAAACTGGAGCCGACTTCGAACAGTGTTTTGACGATAACAGGGTCGGGGTTCGCCTTGACCGCGTAATAGGCCTGAACGCGGGGCAGGTTTTTTATGAACGTCGCATAATTGCTCCGCAGTTCGTCGTGATCGATTACGAACAGCGGTGTTCCGTGGGTTTCGGCAAGCTGTTGCAAAACTGTTGCAGTGATCATAGATATTTCCTTGGTATTGATGTTGTTAGCACTAACATGCTCAGTATGAGGAGTGAAATGGTTGTCCAGGATTACGCCAATCAGTTGTATGCCTGACTATGTTTCATGGGAAAGGCTGGTTCTATGTTATTTGGGATAGTTGTACTAGATTTTGATCGCTAACAGCGATTTAAATGCAGAATGGTTTTCTTCGTGTTTGAAGGTTGCAAACGTTGATGAGAAGTCTTGGCGAGCGTTGCATCTGAAAATATCCAGGTTTTGGATCAATACGTCCATGGCTAAAAGAGTGTTGGCATGACTGTTGTTGTTTAACATTTCTTCTCTGAACAGTTTTAGCGTGCTTTCCTGAACTGATAAATCCTGAAAGTTACCTAAAACTTCCTGTAAGCCTTTCAGGTTTTTAATGAAGTGGTTTATTTGATGTTCGTGATATAGGCTTTGAAAAAATTCCATCAAGTAGCGCAATTTTTTACAGGATTTTCTTAATTCATGTAATGCTTCAGCGGGTGACTGTTCGGTAATGGCATCGCCTTTCTGCAAAACACGCTTATAATTTTTCCATAGTCTCCGATCGGCTAGTTGTTTAATGGTCAGTTTGGCATTGTGCTCAACCGGTTTTATCGGGGCTTGTTCTTTAAGGTAGTGTTTCCATTGTGATATTGTGGCCAAGTATTTGGTGGAGTGCAGTCTGTTTGCAAGTTCCTTTTGCGCTAGCTGCTGTTTGGCGAGCAGAAACTCATGCAGCGGGTTGAGGTCATCGCGGATCGAAGCGGGCAGGCTGTTTTTGTAGTGATCAAAATTTAACAGATAAACATCCAAATCCCGAGTAGAACTTGTGTTTTGTCCCAGCCAGGAAAAAAATTCTGCGTAGTATGCGTTAATTTTATCCGGCAATACGCTTTTAAGTTGACTCAATCCCGCACGGGTTCTTCGGACGGCGACTCTGAAGTCATGCAAAAATTCGCTATCGCTATCGGCAATCGTGCCTTGCTCATTATCTTTAATGGCCTTAAGCAGGTGGCTATAGATATACTTAACCGCTATGTCAGCACGCATATCAGGATACAGGTTGATATTTAACTTTGATGAATAGTCGTTAGGTTTACGGCCCTGCAGTTTCAAGGCGGTAAGCAGCAATGGTTTATGGGTGGGCGTTAAACCCAGCTTGGTAGTGAGTATTTCGATGAGGTGTTCAGCAGCCTTATCGTAGCCTTTGATCGCTTGCAATGTGACACGGTTATTTAACAGATTATGTTCTTCGATAATCAGGTGAAGTACGTTTTTTTTATCGTTATTGATTATGTTTAGAAAATAAATTTCATAATCGAGAGTGCATACGGGTAATAATGCCCGCATTTCCAATAGAGGTTCAAGGGCACTGCGTATTTCCCCTGATTGGAACTGACGAATGAGTGCAGGGACTTCCTCACAATCTATGCTTGCGATGATCAGGTCATTGTCGAGATTTCTTAATAGTAACGTTGATGCGGCTTTTGAGCGGTTAAATTCACAAGTGATACCGTTTCTATAAAGTCGCCAATCAAAGCTATCGAAATAAGTCTTCAGGGAAGACTGCCGGGAAACCAGTTGTACGCATGCCTTATTGCTTAGTTTTGCAATAAATTTTTCAGCTGTTAAACGCNNGTAACATCAATCGCTGATGCTCATTTTCGAAGAAAATAGTTCAATAGGCTCAAAGCATCTCGAATCTTGCCAGATAACCGAAATGGTCGGAAACGATTGGATAGAAATCTTCGTTAAAGTAATATCCATGGATTTGATTTGCATCGGGTGACCGTTGCGTTTGAAGATATAATCAATACGTTGGGTGCTAATAAACAAAAGGCT
>PMJA01000260.1 GCA_003158415.1 Methylobacter sp. | reverse complement strand
AAATACCTGGATGTCGATTCCGCCGTCTATCATCTGATGGATTTTGAGCTTCCAATTTAAAGTTGGACGCCATACAGATAACATCCCTTAGAGAGATGTTATCTATTACGCCTTAAGTGGGTAGCCGAATTTTGCGGGCGCTTTATATATGACAGTCAACGCCCGACATAAAAAATCCCGGCCGATGCTTTCGTTAGACCCCAACCTGCAGGTTGGGACTTTGGCCTTGGAAGCTAGAGCTTCCAACATAATATTCCCAAGCCAGAGCTTAGGAACAAGCGGAAATAAAACGCCACAGATTCACAGATTAAACTGTGAATCTGTAGCGACTGATAGAGAGGAGTATTTTGTGCGTGTTGCCTTATGACTGATAGACATTTTGAACAAATAGGCTGGATAGGATTCGTCCTGATCGTTAGCGCCTATTTATTTATTACCATCAAATACCTGGATGTCAGTTCCGCCGCCTATCATCTGATGAATTTGGCGGGCGCTTTATGTATGGTGGTCAACGCCGGACATAAAAAAGCCCAGTCGCTGTTTTGGCTGAACGTGGTTTGGGCTTTGGTTGCGATCATCGGCTTGATGCAAATCAAGTAACTATTGGGTTACATTAAGCTGCAACCCAACGACTCTAAGGTTAAGGCCTTACCCCGCCACCTCCTTCAAAAACCAGTTCTCGGCAATCTGACCGTGCAGATCGCCCAGCTTGTTTTGTAGCCCATCAAGAATTTCCCGCAGTTGTTTTTGGGTGGTTTGCCGGGCATTGATGGCTTGCACATAGGATTCCAGCTCCTTGAGTTTTTCCGGCAAGTCATTGCTATTAGGCAATTCGTTGATGCAACCAGCCATTTCAGCGATGCAGCAGCCCACGGAACGGGGCAGATTGGTGTCCAGCAATAGATAGTTAAGCACATCACCGCCTTGAACCCGGCTACGCATATGCTGACGGTACATCAATAAGGCATTGAGGGACTTTAAAATATTCATCCACAAAATGGTTTCGTATTGGCGCATTTCCTCGCTACGCGATTCTGACAAAAGCAGCGACGCCAAATCCAGTATGCGGCTGGTCATATCGGCACGCTCAAGGTTTACGCCCAGGCGAATAAAACGATACGGGTGGTTATGGCTCATGTAGCCAGATAAAAGACCGGTAAAACGCTGACAGCCTTTCAGTATCTCATTAAGAAACAGCACGCGTTGACGCCGGTTGGCCACGGTATCCAAGTTGTTTTTGGCAAACAGATACATTTCGTTGACTTGTTCCCAGGCCTCGTCGGGCAATAATTCACGGGAAGTGCGAATATTTTCCCGAGCCGCGCTTAATGACGAAAACAAAGACCCCTGATAATCAGCATCAGCTAATAAAAAACGGGTGATATTACGCTCATTGGCGATATTATTTTTTTCGTGGAATGCCTGTTCCGAAGCAGTGATCATAATCAGTTGCCGCCAGTCCATTTCAACGCCTTTGGGCAAATCCATCAATAAATTCATGTGTACACTGACCAGTCGGGCAATGTTTTCCGTGCGTTCCAAATAACGCGCCAACCAATACAGGCGTTCTGCTGAACGAGATAACATTAGCGATCCTCCCCATTAATAATCCAGGTATCTTTACTGCCGCCGCCTTGNNCCTTGCAAAATAAACGGCCGCAGGTCAATATGGCGCGGCTCCAACTTGCCTTTGCACAAGGTTGGTGCGGTCGAGATCGACAACGTGGGCTGTGCGATATAATTGCGCGGATCTTTTTGAATGATTTGCCGGAAATTTGCCACTTCTTTGGCGGTGGCATGAGGGCCGACCAACATGCCGTAACCGCCCGATTCATTAGCCGGTTTTACCACCAGTTCCGCCAAATGTTCCAGCACATAAGCCAGGTCATCAGGATTACTGCATAAATAAGTCGGCACATTCGGCAGTATCGGCTCTTCATTCAGATAGTAACGGATCATTTCCGGCACGTAAGCATAGACCACCTTGTCGTCGGCAACTCCCGCACCGGGCGCGTTGGCCAGCGCGACATTACCGGCCTTCCAGGCGCGCACCAAGCCCGGAACGCCTAAAGTCGAGTCTTTGCGGAACACTTCAGGATCAAGGAAATCATCGTCTATGCGCCGGTATATCACATCGACTTTTTCCAGGCCTTCAATAGTGCGCATATAGACGCAATCATCGTCATTGACCACTAAATCCTTGCCTTCGACCAGTTGTGCGCCCATTTGCTGGGCCAGATAGGCGTGTTCAAAATAGGCCGAGTTGTAGATACCGGGGGTTAATACCGCGCACGTTACATGCCCATTTTGGTGCGGCGCAATCGACGACAGCATGTCATGCAAGTGAGTAGGGTAATCACCAATGGGCAGCACATCTATATCCTGCAACAGCTCAGGAAACACGCGCTTGGTGATGACCCGATTTTCCAGCATATAAGAAACGCCGGATGGAACCCGTAAATTATCTTCCAATACATACATAATGCCGTCTTTATCGCGCACCAAATCGGTGCCGCAAATATTAGCCCAGACGTTGTGACGGGGCTTGACGCCGATACATTCCTTGCGGAAATTTTTAGAGCTGTTAATAATCTCGGCGGGCATTTTGCCGGCCTTGATAAAGGCTTGCTCGCTATAAACATCGCTGATGAAACAGTTTAAAGCGGTTAAGCGCTGCTTTAAACCCTTTTCGATGATGCGCCATTCTCTAGCGTCAATAATGCGCGGAATAATATCGAAAGGCCACGCGCGGTCAATATTTCCTTCTTCGCTGTAGACCGTAAAGCTAATTCCCATTTCCATAATTGCCAGTTCGGCAGCTATTTTACGCTTGTCTATATCCTCTTTTTTAAGCGAATCCAAATATTGGCATAAGCGGTGACTGACCGAGCGCGATTGAAACTCAGAACACATCAGTTCATCGTAAGCAATGTCAGTTTTATAGTTTTTCCAGATTGATTTCATGGTGCTGCACTCAGGTATTGGTTTTTATTAAAAACTAAGCATGAACAATGCCATATTTCAAATAAACTAGTTTTATTCGGATAGAGAAAAGCCGACTTTAATGGTGCTGTGTTCCTGTTGTGAGTAAAAAATCCAGTTCCTGCAAACGTTCCGGCGTACCTATATCCATCCAAAAACCTGCAAATTTTTGCCCGGAAACCCGTTGGGCGGTTATGGCCTGACGCAATAAAGGCCCCAGCTTACTGCTGCCGACGGGTATGTTGCTGAACAATTCAGCGCGGTAAAGACCTATGCCACTGAAAGTCCATAGTTCCGGGCCAGTTCCATTCACATAGCCGGTGTTATACATACCAAAATCGCCCTGCGGATGATGTGCGGGATTATCGACCAACACCAAATGCGCTAAATCGACTGTCCGGTTTTTGAGTTCGGCGTAAGGAAAATCGGTGGCTATGTCACCATTAACTACCAAAAAAACATCGCCGCCCAATAACGGCAAGGCGTTAATAATGCCGCCGGCGGTTTCCAACCCCTGCTCGCCTTCCGGTGAATACCGAATGCTGGCGCCATACCGGCTGCCGTCGCCTAAATGATCCGCTATTTGTTGGCCGAGATGGGCGTGATTAATAATGATATCATCAAAGCCCGCCGCAACCAGTTGATTAATGGTGTGCTCAATAATCGTTTTCCCGGCAACCGGCAGCAGCGGCTTAGGGGTGTGATCCGTCAACGGGCGCATTCTTTCGCCGCGCCCTGCGGCTAATATCATCGCTTTCATGTTGTAATAAGCGCCTGAAAGCTGTCGTGTGCAGGTAAAACCTGATGTTGCAAAAAATCACTGAACTCAGCCAGTTCAGGATACATTGCGCTTATCGTCGTCACATAGTTCAGGGTACGCGGTATGTCGTTAAGGTAGCCAGACTTGCCGTCCCTTAAGTGCAGCCGGGAAAAAATACCGATGGCTTTAAGATGGCGTTGCAGCCCCATCAAGTCAAACCAGCGTTTAAACTGGGCCAGATCAACGTCGACAAGTCCGGCTTGTAGCAGCCGCTGGTAATAAGTGCCCATCCACTGCTCAACCTGTTGCTGCGGCCATGCGATATAGCAATCCCGCAATAACGACACCAGATCGTAAGTGACAGGGCCGATTACCGCATCCTGAAAATCGATGACGCCGGGGGAATCTTCATTTAAAAACATTAAATTACGGGCATGGTAATCCCGATGCACGCAAGTAACCGGCTGCTCCAGAGCCGAAGCCACCAGCAGGCTGCGCACCGTTTCCCACAGCGCTGCCGGAATCGACACATCCAAGTGTTCGTTTAAAAACCAGTCTTCAAAAATACCCAACTCCCGTTGCAAAAGCGGCTCGTTATAACGGGGCAAGCCGCAGCTTGCTATCGGGGTTTGTGTTTGCAACAAAAATAAGGCATCGAAAGCGCTGTGATATAAATCGGTGGCGTTATGGTCATTAAGCCGGTCTAAGAAGCACTCTGATCCGAAATCCTCCAGCAGTAAAAATCCGTCAGTCGGGTTTTGTTGAAAAATAGCGGGTACATTAACTTGAGATTGCGCCAGTAATTTTGCAACCCGTATAAACGGCTCCGTGTTTTCCTTGTCCGGCGGCGCATCCATCACTATAAATGTCCCGTCCGATACCTTGATCCTAAAGTAACGTCTAAAACTGGCGTCACTAGAGGCAAGTTCGCAGGCGTCGACGGTCAGTAACAGATCATTCTCAAGCCAATCAAACATGGATATTATTCTTAAGTCGTCGAGCATCATGATATTTGGGTTAGATTAGTTATAATGCTGAAGTGAATTGGGGTAAAATAAACAACTAGCATTTTATTCGATTTACAATCCGTTACGCCACTAAACTTAATGTCGCCTATGCTCCGCCGTTTATTTCTGGTTTTTTTACCCTCATTAACTGCCTCCTTCAGCTATGCGAATGAAGCATCGTGGAATTGCGAGCAGAATAAAGACAGCAAAGAATGGGTTTGCGTCGGTGAAAAAAAAAAGGCGGTTAAAGCCGATGAGACACCGCCAGCTGTAACCGGATCCATTGAGAAAACTTATCCGGTTAAAACCCAACCTCTTCCTGCCCCTGAACCCGTTAAGCCGATACCGGCCGAGCGTGTGCAACCGGCTATCGCCGAACCGGTGCAAGCCGCTAAACCGGAACGTCCCGCACCGGTTGCAAGCCGCCAGTCTTTTGTAACGGAAAATGCTCAAGCAACCCCGCCGATTACGGCAAAATCGGCGGCATCCGCTGAACGCATACCGCCGACGGCGCCCGCACCAAAACCGGCTCTCGCTAGCGGCACACGACCCGGTTGGAGCTGTGGCACCAATAAAAAAGATTCAACCTGGAATTGCCAAATGGCAGGCTCTGGAGCTAACGCAAGCGCTGTATCCGAATCTGTAACCAGCACCGGCGTTGCTGGCCCTGAAACTGAAGGAATGGCTCAACCAGCTGCGGCGGAAACGCGCAGTTTCTGGCAAATGAGCCCTGCATTTGGCCCTCAACAAGAACAAATCTTTAGCACGCTCACCTCACAGCTACCATACGATCCCTGGGAAAGCTGCAATGTTGATCAGAGTAAAAAACGTAATTTTGTATCGACTGCAAACTTAAGGGAAGTGACCCCGCTGGATGTCAAATCGAATTATGCCGAAGTTTATGACAATGAAATCAGCAATTATTTTGGTAATGTCAAAATGGCGCGCGCCGATCAGCATTCAACATCCAGTACGGCTAATTATGACAATGTTTCAGATGTACTGGAGCTACACGGCGATGTCTATTACAGTGAAGATGCGCTGGCGATACATAGCGAGACCGCATCGCTCAATTTAGCCGCTGATCAAGCTAAGCTCAGAGATGTGCAGTTTATTGCGCCGACCACGCCGCTCAGGGGCATGGCGGCATCTGTTTATCGGAAAAGCAAAACCTTATCGCAATACAAAGATGTCGCCTATACTACCTGTCGGCCCGGTAATCAGGACTGGGTGATCCATGCGTCTGATCTGGAAATGGATAAAGTGTCCGGCAGAGGCACTACAAAAAACACATGGATTGAATTTAAGGGCGTGCCGGTGGTTTATACGCCTTATTTATCTTTCCCTATCGATGATAGACGAACTTCCGGCTTCCTTTCACCATCCATCGGCAACACCAAATACAGCGGCCTGAGTTTAATGGCGCCTTATTATTGGAATATCGCCCCTAATTATGATGCGACGTTGCGCCCCCGGTATTTGTCTGCCAGAGGGGCTATGCTTTCCGGCAACTTCCGTTATCTAACCGAAGAATCAAAGGGCAATGTTGAGCTGGAATACATGCCAAATGACAGCACTCTCAATACCTCGCGTTATCTGGGAGCGATTAAGAACGTTTCGAAAATTACACCTGATCTTACTTCTAACCTTGATTTGAATTATGTGTCCGACCAAACCTATATTTCCACCTTGGGCTCTGCATTAAGTTTCGCCAATTACAATTATCTTAGAAGCTTTGCCGATGTTAAATATAACAAATCCGGATTTTCCTTTGTCGGCATGGCGGACAGTTACCAGTCAATTAATACCGCCACGCCCACCACGGCTCTTCCTTATCGAAGACTGCCGCAACTGGATCTTAATTATGCGCATGATTTCCAATCCATGCCGCTACATACCGAAATTGTAAATGAGTTTGTAGATTATCAACACACCAATAATCTGGTGGACGGACAGCGGATCAATACCCGGCCCTCAATCAGTATGCCGCTACAAACCGCCAGCGCTTTTTTTACGCCTAAACTGTCATTGCAACATACCAGCTATAATCTAAGTAACGGAGCGCCGGAAACACCTACTAGTATTTCCCGAACCTTGCCTACTTTTTCCGCCGATAGCGGCCTGTACCTGGAACGTAATATCGAAATAGCTAATACGTCATTAGTACATACACTAGAACCCCGGTTATTTTATTTATATGTCCCTTACACTAACCAAAACACTTATACCAATAACGATACGCCCAATTCAACCGCTACCAATTTACTTAATCCGGTATTCGATACCGGACTGTACGATTTTCAGTACAACAGCATGTTCAGGGAGAACAGCTTTAGCGGCTACGATCGAATACAAGACGCCAACCAAATAACCACCGCCTTAACCTCGCGGCTGATGGATGATAAATCAGGGCTGGAGCGGCTAAAATTGAACGTGGGCGAGATTATTTATTTTCGTAACCGCCTAGTCTCGGTACCTACAACTTTGACAAATGGCACCATTGAGAATATCGGATCATCAACCGCCGCCGTATCGAATCTGGTTACCGAGCTGTCCAGTGAATTATCGCATCAAATATCGGTTACCACGGGGTTGCAATATAATCCGGTACTGAACGATGTCGAAAGAACCAAAGCCGCGTTACACTTTAGAAACGAGAGCAATCAGGTTTTTAACATAGGCTATCTTTATAGAAAAAATCCACTGATACCTGACGGCAGCAATAACATTACCCAAGCTGACGCTTCATTTCGTGTGCCGATTGCTAAAGACTGGCATTTACTGGGTAAATGGCAGTATTCATTGTTGTATGATACGACTCAGGACAGTTTCTTGGGCGTTGAAAAAGAAAATTGTTGCTGGCGCATTCGAATACTTGGACGGCATTACATGAACAACTACTCCAATGTCACCAATGTCGGCGTTAACAGCACTCAGACTGTCACCGGCGCCACCCAGAACGGTATATTCTTTCAGATAGAACTGAAAGGCTTGACCGGCTTTGGCGACGATATGGATCAATTCCTGCAAAAAAGTATTTATGGTTTTCGGGCATCTCAAAAATGATTGATCAGCACACTATGAAAAAAACGGTTATTTCTTTGCTGATGTGCTGTTTATTATTCGGTCACTTTTCAGTGTCGGCTGAAGTTCTCGGCAAAATTGTCGCTGTTGTTGAAGAAGACGTTATTCTTGAACAGGAACTGGACAAAGAAGTCTCGACTATCGCACAACGGATACGGGCCAGTAAGACTCAGATGCCACCGGAGTCTGTTTTACGTAAACAGGTGCTGGAAAAAATGATCCTTGACAGACTTCAGCGCCAACTTGCTGAAAAGGCGGGAATTAACGTTACCGAGGACATGCTTAACAATTCGGCGGCGGACATAGCTCAACGAAATAATATGACGCTGGAGCAATTTAGAGCTGAACTGGAGCGTCAGGGCATACCCTATAAAAACTTTTTAGATAATATGCGCAATGAAATTGTTATTAACCAATTGCGTAGCCGGGAAATAGGCGGGCGTATTAAAGTGACCGACAGGGAAATCGATCACTATATAGAAACGCAGGGGAAAGTTGGAGAAGAGACTACTCAGTATCATTTAGGTCATATCCTGATTGCCGTTAAAGAAACCGCATCGGCAACGGAGATACAAAAAGCCCAAAGCAAAGCCGATGAACTGGTCAGAAAACTGCGCGCAAACCAGGATTTCACCCAAACAGCAATGAGTGAGTCGGAAGACGATAACGCCCTGAGAGGCGGAGATTTGGGTTGGCGCACCGCCAACGATATACCCAGCTTGTTTGCTAATCATGTCACCACCATGAAATCCGGCGAAGTGTCCGATCCCATACGCAGTCCCAGCGGCTTTCATATTATCAAAATGCTGGAACTGAAGGGCCTTGATAATCACTTCATCACCAAAACCAAGGTTCGCCATATTTTGATAAAAACCAATGAGTTGATGGATGATGACGAAGCCAGAAAGCGTCTATTAGCATTAAAAGCGCGGATTGAGAATGGTGATGATTTTGCGACGCTAGCGCGCGCTAATTCGGACGATAAAGGCTCGTCTTTAAAGGGCGGATCACTTGATTGGGTAAGCCCAGGAGACTTGGTTAAGCCATTTGAAGACGCTATGACAAAACTGAACATCAATGAAGTGAGCGAACCGATACAATCGCAGTTTGGTTGGCATTTGATCCAGGTTCTTGATCGGCAAAATAAGGATGACAGCCAGGAGCATAAAAGAAGCCTGATTGCGGATACCATACGCAAACGGAAAATTGAAGAAGAAACCGAGCTTTGGATGCGCAGACTGCGGGATGAAGCTTATGTGGAAATTTATCAGTAAACGCTTTAGAAATCCGTGGCGACTGTATTTCGAGCACCCAATTGATGTTTTTAAGTTGAAGAATCCATGATCGACCACTTAAGCAAAGAACAGCCGTTGAAAAACCGGTTACAACAGATTCTAAATAACGAAAATCTGGGGGCCCAGCACGCCTTGATCAGCGCCATAGCCACTGAACTGGGCGTCACCCCCTTAACTTGCGCTGCCGCGCTACTGTATTTAACCCAATCCATTGAAAACCTGTCGCCGCCCGCCCCCCAGGCACAACAAAAAACAGCCCCTCAATTACCCGCAAAAAATGTCGCTACGGGCATTAAAATGATCCGTTATCGCCTGGATGTAGGCAGTAAACACAAGATTACCTTGGATCAGCTTAAAAAAGTGCTGATTGAAGAATCAGGTGTCGACAAAAACAATATCAGTAATGTTAATATCCAAAACCTGTATACGCTGATTGAACTGCCTGACGAAATGCCTCCCGATATATTTCAACATTTAAAATCGGTGGAAATTAATCAGCATAAATTGGATATAAGACGGGTAAAAACACATAATAAAAAACGCGGCAACAATTATATCCGGCGCGGCCGTAAGCATAATGCCAAGCCCGGCAATGAACAATCAGACTCGTCCAATAAAACGGTTGTTTAATTACTAAGGTTTTGCACAGATGACACAGATATCACTACCGATACTGGGCTGGCGCGAGTGGGTGGGACTGCCGGAACTTAACATAGCCCATATTAAAGCGAAAATAGATACCGGCGCGCGCTCCTCGGCTTTACATGCGTACACTATCGAACCCTATCGAAAAGGCGGACAACGCTGGGTCATGTTCGCCATTCATCCCAGACAAAAAAACACCGATCTGTCGATTGAATGCCATGCCCAGATTAAAGACCGGCGCTTGGTATCGGATTCCGGTGGTCACAAACAACGCCGTTATGTGATAGAAACCCAGCTGATTTTAGGGCCGTCGATCATCACGACGGAAATGACGCTGACTAACCGGGACAGCATGCTATTTCGTCTGCTGATAGGGCGAACAACCATGAACCACCGCTTTACTATCGATCCCGGCGCCTCTTATTTGCAAGGAAAACCGCGTGGCTCTTAGGCGAATTTCCTATTGGACGACCCGTTTTTTATTGCCATGCGCTTTTCTGATTATAAAGATATTTGGCTCCATGTGAAATAGAGTGAGTATAAGCTTTCAACGAAGCGTTGTAAGAGTAAATCCGTTAGTCCTGAGCCCTTCGATAAACTCAGGAGAGCCTTGTCGAAGGATGGACGGATTTACGGCTAAGCCTGATAAGGATGCTCGTATGATACTTAATCAATGTCTCTTCTAATTTAATCTCAAATAATTGATTTTTACATGTAAATATTATTTTTCATTAAAGGCAGCATGACTCGGAACAAAACAATTCAAGGATTTATGATCAACTATTTAGAGCTTATTAAGGTGCTGTTATGATTATCTGCATAGGCGCAGGCCCCGGCGATGTGGGGTATTTAACCCAGCGCGGCGCGGAGCTGATCCGTAATGCCGATGTAGTCGCCGGTTTCGACGCCGTCGTTAACGTCGTTCAGTGCCTGATCCCGGAAACGGCGCAAACCGTGCTGATGAATTACCGCGACCAGACCGCGCAATTAGAAACCGTGGCGGCAGCGCATCATGCCGGGAAAAATTGCGTGGTGGTGTTTATGGGCGACATTCATTTCAGCGGCTTTCAGTATCTGGAGCGGGTCGAGCGGGCTTGCGGTCATCCGGTGGAAACGCTGCCGGGCATCTCTTCGGCGCAGATACTCGCCTCGCGCGCCAAGGTCTGTTTCGACGAAACCACGTTTATCACTTTTCATCGGCGCGGCGATCTTGATCCTTTCAAGCGTCATCTGGTGCATGTGTTGCAAGACCTTCGCAACGCCATCGTGATTCCCTGTCCGTGGGATGCCGCGCGTTCCTTCATGCCCCGGCATATCGCAGCTTACCTGCTGGAAAACGGCATACCGCCCGAACATCCCACCGAAGTGTGGGAGAATCTTACCCGGGCGGAAGCCGAATGGCACGGGTCACTGGCCGACTGCGCCAATAAGGAATTCAGCGACATGAGCATCATGCTGATCCGCACCTTGCATCCTTTAGCCAGCCAGATTGAAGCGCCATAATGTCTGTAGATAATCAAATCTCCTCTAACCCCTCTTTTTCAAAGCCGGGGATTAATTCAGACAACTACGGCATTATCGTTGCAGGCCACGGCAGCCGAGATCCTGACGGCATACACGAGTTTGAGCAACTGGTAGCACTAATCAAGAAACGGGCGCCGCAACACGTTGTTACCCACGGCTATCTGGAGTTTTCCGGCCCGACCATAGATCAGGCCGTTATCGCTCAACTGGCCGCAGGCGTACAGCAAGTGGTAATGGTGCCCGGCGTATTGCTGGCGGCCAGCCATGCCAAGAATGACCTGCCCAGTGAATTGCTGGCGGCGGCGCAAACGCATCCCGACATCGACTTTTATTTCGGCGCGCCGCTGGGGTTGCATCCTTTGTTGTTGCAAGTCGTACAGGAACGCATCGTCGCTGCCGAAGCGCAATCGCCGCATACCGTGCGTCGTGACGATACCTGTTTGGTGTTAGTAGGGCGCGGCACGACCGACCCCGACGCCAACGGTGAAGTCTCAAAATTCGCCCGCATGATCGAAGAAGGCATGGGTTTCGGCACCGCTTACGTGTGTTATTCGGGCACCGCCAAACCCTTGGTCGCCGACGGCTTGCGCGCCGCCGCGCAACTGGGCTACGCCCGCTTGATCGTCGTGCCGTTTTTTCTGTTCGACGGCGTACTGGTCAAACGTATTTATGTCGCCGCCGACGCCTTGCAGGAACGGGAGCCGGGCCTGGAAATCCTCAAAGCCAGTTATCTGGGCGCACATGCTAGCGTTGCCGATGTGATCCTGACGCGGGCGCAAGAAGCAGTGGAAGGCCGCGCCGCGATGAATTGCTCGCTGTGCAAATACCGCGTGCAGATCGTTGGTTTTGAAGAACAAGTCGGCGAACCGCAACGCGCGCATCATCTTAAGGTGCGCGGCTTGCTGGAAAACACTGCAACTCCGACTGACACTGCCGAATTTACGCCTTATATTCCGCATCCGATAGAAGCCGAAAGTTTCCGCATTATTGCCGCCGGACGCGATTGGTCGGGGTTTCCCTCCGATCATTTAACGATTCTGCAACGGCTGGTGCATACCAGCGGCGATTTTAACGCCGTCGACGACCTGTATTTTTCTGCGGGTGCGGTGGCAACCGGTATACGCGCCCTGTTACGCTGCAAACGCGTAGTGACCGACGTGACCATGGTGCAAACCGGTCTGAAACGGGCC
This sequence comes from Methylobacter sp., assembly GCA_003158415.1. GTDB lineage: Bacteria > Pseudomonadota > Gammaproteobacteria > Methylococcales > Methylomonadaceae > Methylobacter_C. The sequence continues at coordinate 4,654 of PMJA01000260.1, read as the reverse complement.
TTGCTGGAACAACTGGGCATAGAAACCTGGTGCGGCGTGCATGATACCGAAACCGCGCTGATCGCGACGGCGCAAGGCATCACCCGTTCTGCGGCAGGCATGCGCCGCGCCTTCGAGAAATTCGGCAACGACATCGTGCTGTCTATCGGCGATGCGCCTACCGCCATTATGGAAGCAACCCGCTTGATCCGCGAACATGGCTGGCGACCGCAACTGGTGATCGGCTTGCCAGTAGGTTTTGTCGGCACCTGCGAAGCGAAAGCTGATCTCAAACGCTGCTTGCAAGTGCCGCGCATCACCAACAGCGGCACGCGCGGCGGTTCGCCGTGGGCGGCCAGCGTGGTAAACGGCTTGATGATCGATGCGGTGAATCAGCTGGCGGCTGCCACAACAGATTAAAATCAAGAGTAGCAATTTATTAATTTGAACATTATAGGTAGGGTGGATAAGCGTAGCGCATCCACCTTCCGTGGCTCTTTTGGCGGATGCGCTACGCTTATCCACTCTACAAGCTTTATTGATTAAGTTTATGGATTTTCCACTTAAAAAATTCGATCTCGATGTGCTTGCGCCTAACGGCTTGCGGCGCGGACGCACAACCGGCAGTTGCGCAACGGCGGCAGTTAAGGCGGCGCTCTATCTGATGCTGCGCGGCGAATGCCACAACGAGGTGGCGGTCACTTTACCGGATAAGCATTATTATTTATCGATACCGGTGCAGGCCGTATATAGGCTGGATGAACAAACGGTACGCGCCGATGTAATTAAAGACGGCGGCGATGATCCTGACAACACGCACGGCGCAATTATTTTCGCCGTCGTGAAAAAAAATAAGCTGGGGCTAATTCGTTTTTTTGCCGGGGACGGCGTCGGCACGGCGACGCAACCGGGTTTGAGGGTGGCGGTCGGCGAGCCTGCCATCAATCCGGTTCCGCGCTTGATGATGCAGCAGGCCGTCGCTGAAATACTGGAACACAAGGTATCCGCCGATAGACCCAACACAAACACGAATTACGACGTTTTTCTCCCTCTCCCTTCGGGAGAGGGTCGGGGTGAGGGGGAGCAAAAAAGCGCAAATCTTGACCATTCATGGTATAGCAGTCAGGGTTTCGATCTCACCATCGGTTGCGAAAACGGCGTGATTATCGCGCAAAAGACCTTCAATCCCCGGCTGGGCATTGTCGGCGGCATCTCGATTTTGGGTACCTCCGGCATCGTCGAACCGTTGTCACTGGCGTCGTGGATAGCCTCCATCGAAGTCTATGTGCGCGTGGCCTTGGGCGGCGGCGCGCCCGGCATTGCCTTGTTACCGGGAAAAATAGGCCGCACTTACGCCAAAGAGACGCTGGGATTACCGATGCAGCGGGCCGTGCAAATCGCCAACTTTCTGGGCGATGCGCTGGATTTTATGCAATTGGCCCTGGCGGAAGAACGGCACACCCTGGATGTGCTGTGGTTGCTGGGCCATCCGGGCAAGCTGGCCAAAGTGTTGGCGGGCGATTGGGACACGCATTCCAGCAAAAGCGGCATGGCTATGCCCGTAGTGGCCGATGTGGCGGCGGAACTGGGATTTGACAGCCGTCTGGTGCAGGCCATCGCCCAGGCCAACACCGTGGAAGCGGCCATAGAGCTATTACAGCATGAACACGGCGCACAAGCGTTGTGGCTAGAAATCGAACGGCGCATCGCCGTGCGGGTACACAGTCGCACGCCTTCGGTAAGCCGTGTTGAAGTGCGCTTATTTAATTTGAACGGCACAACCTTGGGAGCGCCATGAGTCACACAGGTACATTTTGGGGCATCGGCGTAGGGCCGGGGCCAACCGGTTATATCCCGCTGGCGGCGGTAACCGCCTTGCAGCAGGCCGATCTGATCTTTGCGCCGCGCGCCACGACTTCCGAAAGCTCGGTGGCCTTGCAGTGCCTGTCAGGCATTGCCGTTGCGCCGGAACGGATACGGGAAATCGAATTCCTAATGGATACCGATCGCACCGTGCTCAGCGAGCATTACGCCCAATTAGCCGAAACCATAGCGGTCGAATTGCGCGCGGGGCTTAACGTCGCCTATCTGACCATCGGCGATACGTTCACCTACTCCACCTACGGCTATATCCTAGCGGCCCTGCAACAGCAGTTGCCGGGATTGGCTCAGCGCACCTTTCCGGGCATCACCAGTTATGCGGCAGCGGCCGCCGCCATGAGTTGGCCGCTGGGCGAAGGTAAAGAACGCACATTGATCCTGCCCTGCCCTGACGATGCCGAAAGTCTGCGGGCCGACATCGAAAGCCATGACATTATCGTGCTGATGAAAATAGGCAAACGCCTGCCCTGGGTGCTGGATTTATTGCGCGAGTTAGGGATAGCCGAACACTGCGCCTTTGCCCGCCGCATCGGCCTAGCCGATGAAATGCTGTCCGCCGATGTCGGCAATTTAAACGCAACAGACGCAATGGGCTATCTTGCCACCTTGCTGATTCGTAAAACACCCAGAGAACAAAGACACACATGAAAGTTTATTTTATCGGCGCAGGCCCCGGCGCGGCAGATTTGATCACCTTACGCGGCGCTACCCTGTTGGGCCGGGTCGGCATGGTGTTGTACGCGGGTTCTTTGGTGTCGAAAGACATGCTGGTGCATTGTAGCCAGAATGCCGAAATCATCGATACCGCCCAGCTCGATCTCGAACAGCAACAAGCCTGTTATCAACGCGCACGGGAACAAAACATCGATGTCGCGCGATTGCATTCCGGCGATCCCGCCATTTACGGCGCCACCGCCGAACAAATGCGCCGCCTGGATGCGCTGGACATAGACTATGAAATCGTACCCGGCGTATCGTCGTTTACGGCGGCGGCAGCCAGCATCAAAGCCGAACTAACCAAGCCGGAAGTATCGCAAACCGTCATCTTAACGCGGGTTTCCGGCCGCGCCTCCGCCGTGCCCGACAGCGAAGCGATAGCGCTGCTGGCCACACACCGCGCGACCATGTGCATCTTTTTGTCCGGCCCGCATTTAAAAAAGATCGTCGCCGACCTGCGTCTGCATTACCCGGATGACACGCCGGTCGCTCTGGTTTACCGGGCGACCTGGCCGGAAGAACGTACCCACCAAAGCACCTTGGGGCAATTGCTTTCCGAAATCAAAAGCAGCGACTGGAACCTCACCACTATGCTGTTAGTCGGCGAGGCCTTGAGCGACCATGTACCGACAGAATCGCGTTTATATGCCAAGGATTACACACATATTTTCCGGGTAGTGAAGAAACAGAAGAAAACCCCGTAGTATTAGTCCATACCATTACCCTACAGATTGCGGGTTACGCGTTATAGTTCCCACGCTCCGCGTGGGAATTTATCCTGCAACGCTCCAGCGTTGCAAAGACTTGATAGAATTGTAGCTATCAAAGAAGACGCTGGAGCGTCGGCGGCGGCATTCCCACGTAGAGCGTGGGAACGATGAAATGAAGAAAGTTGATGAAATGGGCATATGTTAAAATCAGCATGTCACACAGTTGAACACCGTCGCCATCACGCTAATGCCCCCACTAGACGGCATTAGCAATGTCTCTAAATTACGCAGCCCGGATGCTTCGAAGGAAATCAAACCATGACCGAACCCACCATCACCTGCCCGAATTGCAAAACCCAAATCAAGCTCACCGAATCCTTGGCGGCGCCACTGATTGAATCTACCCGCAAACAGTTTGAGCAGCAACTGGCGCAGAAAGACAGCGACATTGCCACGCGCGAACAGGCCGTGCGTGAAAAAGAAAAACAGCTGGTCGATACCAAAAACAAGCTCAATCAGCAAGTGGCCGATCAGGTTGAAGAGCAGCTAAAAAAAGATCGCGGACGCATTACGGCAGAGGAAGCCAAAAAAGCCAGACAAGCCGCAGCAAATGATCTGGAACAGAAATCCCGTGAAGTAGCTGACTTGCAGGAAGTGCTAAAAAGCCGTGAAGAAAAACTGGCTGAGGCGCAAAAGGCGCAAGCAGGATTAATCAAAAAACAGCGTGAACTGGATGACGCCAAACGTGAACTGGAACTCACCGTTGAAAAACGCGTGCAGGAAGGACTGGACACCACCCGCCAACAAGCCAAAAAAGAAGCCGAAGACGAACAAAAACTCAAGGTAATGGAAAAGGAACAAACCATTAGCGCAATGCAGAAACAAATTGAGGATCTCAAGCGCAGGGCCGAACAAGGCTCGCAGCAGTTGCAAGGCGAAGTCCAGGAACTGGAGCTTGAAAACCTATTGCGCACCAAATTCCCTTTCGATGCCATTGAGCCGGTGCCCAAAGGCGAATTCGGCGGGGATGTGCTGCACCGCGTTGTCGGCGCAGGCGGCCAGCCCGGCGGCACCATCTTGTGGGAGTTCAAGCGCACCAAGAACTGGAGCGACGCCTGGCTAATAAAGCTACGCGGCGATCAACGGATGGCGAAGGCGGAAATCGCCATCATCGTAAGCCAAGTGTTGCCGAAAGGCGTTGAAACCTTCGAAATGGTCGATAACATCTGGGTAACGCATCCCAGGGCCGCCTTGCCGGTAGCGATGGTTTTGCGCCAATCATTACTGGAACTGGCCCTTGCGCGGCAATCCACCGAAGGCCAGCAAACCAAAACGGAGATGGTTTACCAATACCTCACCGGCCCGCG
>PMJA01000175.1 GCA_003158415.1 Methylobacter sp. | reverse complement strand
CAGTCATTAACGGCAGCCCTGGATTTTGCTTTACCGGCGGTTGAATCCGCCAAAGATAGGGCATTCATACAAGCGCTCTGTTACGGCGTATGCCGAGCTTATCATCGGCTGGATTTTATCTTAAGCGAATTGCTGGATAAACCGCTCAAGGATCAGGAGGTTAAAGCCCTGGCTTTGGTGGGTTTGTATCAGCTGAAATACATGCGCGTAAAACCCCATGCGGCCGTCTCTGAAACCGTGTTGGCCACCCGCAAAAAGCCTTGGGCCAAAGCGCTCATTAACGCACTGCTGCGCAGTTATCTGAGAGACCAGGATAGTCTGGAGCAGAAAGCGGATAACAATCACTGTGCAGCCGTCAGCCATCCCGATTGGCTCATCCGAAAAATTGAGCAGGATTGGCCAGGGCAGGCGCAAAATATTCTACTGGCAAACAACCGGCAACCGCCCATGTCCCTACGCGTTAATCTGTCGCGCGTCAGTCTGGATCACTATTTACAACAGTTAATCGGGCTGGACATAGCCGCAATGACTGTTGATTTTTGTCCTTCGGCGCTCATACTGGATAAGCCTGTGGCGGTTGATTTGCTGCCCGGTTTTGCCGACGGACTGGTATCGGTGCAGGATGTCGCCGCACAATTAGCCGCCGACTTGTTAGACGTACGGGCAGGACAACGGGTATTGGATGTCTGTGCCGCGCCCGGCGGGAAAGCAGCGCATATTCTTGAGCATCAATCGCAGACCCAAGAATTGGTCGCGGTTGATATAGACGCCGCCCGCATGCTGCGCGTCAGCGACACGTTACAGAGGTTAAAACTGCCCGCCACGCTGGTGGTGGGCGATGCGGCAAAGCCTCAGGACTGGTGGGACGGCCGACTTTTTGAGCGCATTTTATTGGATGCGCCGTGTTCGGCATTAGGCGTCATCCGCCGTCATCCCGACATCAAATTATTACGCCGGACCGACGACATCCCACCCTTGCAGGCTTTGCAGCAAAGCATCCTGCGCGCAGTCTGGCCGCTGTTAGCCCCCGGCGGCGTCATGGTCTACGCTACCTGCTCCATCCTGAAACAGGAAAATGAACAGCAAATCGCAGCTTTTTTAACGGCACACCCCGATGCCATTGAGTTGCCTATTGATGCAACTTGGGGAGTCGCAGGCAGCCACGGCAGGCAGATTATGACCGGCGAGTCAGCAATGGACGGCTTTTATTATGCGCGGATTGGCAAAGCCTGAAAAATATTGCGACAATGTATCGGATAAGTCTTTTGCAGGATCAAATCCAATAGTTATTCTATTATTGTAGTAACAAAACTGCGTTTAAAATAAACCATGTTAATATTAACCCTTAATTTTGTATCGCTTTATATAAAGCAGGCGCTATAAAATCCAAGCGCTTTAGCCTGCGCTTTCGATGCCATCCTTACCGTCACTATCTGGAATTAATACCATGAGTTCAGGCATCACGCTGGTTACAGGGGCCACCGGTCACCTTGGCGCTAACTTAGTCCGCCGCCTGCTCGCCGAGGGCGAGCAAGTGCGGGTGATGATGCGCTCCGAACACGATAACGGGGCGCTGGTCGGCCTTGATGTGGAGCGCGTGTTTGCCGACCTGTGCGATGGCGAGGCGGTGTCCGCCGCCGTGCGCGGCTGCGCCCGCGTTTACCATTGCGCGGCTCTGGTTTCGACTATCGAGGGTAACGCGGCCCATAAGCAGGAAATATTCGACACCAATGTTGGCGGCACTATCCATATTATCCAGGCCGCCCAGCGCCACAGCATCGACAAGCTGGTCGTCTCGGGATCGCTGAGCGCCACCGGCTTCGAGCCTGACCGTTCCAGCCACGAAGAGATGCCATTCAACCCCTTCGAGCGCCATCTGCCCTACGGCTACACCAAGCATCTCACCGAACATGAATGCCTCAAAGCCCACGCAAACGGCCTCAACGTGGTGGTCGCCACGTCTTGCGCCATCATCGGCCCCCATGACTACGTGCCTTCGCGGATGGGTCGTGTACTCATTGATTACGCTCATGGCTCTCTGCGCGCTTACATTCCCGGCGGCTTTGAGTTTGTGTCCAGCCTCGATATTGCTGAAGGCCATCTTTTAGCGATGCGGCATGGACGTTCCGGGCAGAAGTATATTTTCAGCACCGCCTACGCCAGCGTGGACGACCTGATGGCGCTGTTCCGGGAAGTTACCGGCCGCCCATTACCCCGGCTGCGACTATCGCCGTTGCTGATGTCCGCGCTCGCCGAAGTGGCCGATAAAACCTGGTATCGGGCATTCCCCAACCTGCCCCGGCGCTTCACGCCGGGTGCGGTGCGCTTGCTCCAGATGCGGCGCAAGGCTAACCACGACAAGGCGAAACAGGAATTAGGCTACCAGCCCACTCAATTGTCACTCGCAGTGCGTGAAGCCTACGAGGATTTCGTGCGCCGTGGCTTGATCGTTCCAATCAATCAAGTAACTAAGGAACGTGCATGACACACTTATGTATTAAATCCCNNGATGTCGAAGTGTGTCATGCACGTTCCTAATCCATCACCTTAACTACGAACCGGAATCCTAAAGATGAACAACACGCAGACGAAAGCCCCGCCCTCCTTTGCGGAGGCCAAGAATTCGCGGCAAAAGGCCCGTGCTGCCGGAATGGATTATGATCGCTGGTATGTGGTGGAATACGACAGCGTGGTTAAAAAAGGCCAGGTGAAAGAAGTCACTTTCTGGAATACCTCCATTGCGCTGTACCGAGGCGATGACGGCAAACTTGCGGCTTTGCAGAACCGCTGCCCGCACCGTCAGCTCAAACTTACTCATGGCGTAGTAGATCAATGCAGTCTACGTTGCGCCTACCATGGATGGTCATTCAACAGCGACGGAAAACTGGAAGACTACTCCCACGACAATTTTGGCAAGCCGCTGATTAAGAGACAGCTGCGGACTTACCCCTTGCAAGTCCGCTATGGTCTGATCTGGCTATTCCCCGGCGATCCTGAGCTGGCCGACGCAGTCAAGATACCGGAAATACCCGAACTCGCAGGCGACAACCCTTGGGCCAACTTTGTCTCGGATTTGACCTGGAACACTCACCATTCCATGGTGATGGATAATATATGCGATTTCTCTCATGCCTTCCTGCACCGCAAATACCAGCCCTTTACGGACGCCAAACTAACCCATCACGAGGCCGATGACGACAGGGTTTACCTGACTTACGACGCCTATATGGCAGGCGGCAGGATTTCCGGGATTTTTGTCGACCGCAAACGGGTCAATACCCGCTCTATCGAATTGTGCTACGAATACCCCTATCAATGGACCAACACGGGCGACAGCATCAAGAATTGGTCGTTTATGCTGCCCATCGACGAACGCACCACGCGGGTGTTTTTCCTGTTTTATTTCGATGCCCTGACGATTCCGCTGCTTGCCATAAAAACACCAAAGTGGTTAACCCAAATGGTGATGAACATTGCCAAGCCCCTGGTGTTCAAACCCATACTCAAAGAAGATGGCATTGCCTTGGAAGCAGAGATGTTAGCCTACGAAAACTACTGGGATGAACCGCCCATCGAACTCAATCCGGTAGTGCCTATGTTCCAACGGCTTACCGCCCGCAAATGGGAAAACTATTTGGAGCGCACCGGAAATCCACAAGCTGCTTGCGGAAGAAATGATTAACTTTTAGAGAGGGTGTGGGTCGTGGGAGCGGCTAAAGCCGCTCCCACAAAATAACCCCCTATGCTTATTCCAAGCCGATTATAAAATCCCATTGGGGGGAGCTCACCGGCATAATCGATAAACGATTGCCGCGCCTGACCAGGGCCAAATCCCCCAGTTCGGGATAAGCCTTTAATTCTTTAAGCGAAATGA
>PMJA01000215.1 GCA_003158415.1 Methylobacter sp. | reverse complement strand
ATTTTGGAGCGACTGGCGGTAATACAATCTTTTTTTCGGCTTCCTTAGCGGCTTCTTCGGCCGCTTCTTCCACTGGATCAACGACTGACAATCCAGAATTGCCAGCGCCATCGGTACAAGGCTTTCCTATCAAAACCGGCTTCGCCCGTCCTTTTAAATCTTCCGTCTGCCCGGTTTTCGTGCCTAAATTATAATAGCAGGTAGTGGCTACCTGGCCTGGTTTTGGTGTATTAGAACTGGCTAATGGTGTAAAAGAAAACGCTGACAAAAATAATGCCAGCATCAATGTAAAAAAATATTTCATAGTAACCCTTTGATTATTTTAATTGAACGGTAATCGAGTACGTGTATTCAATATGAGTATGATTCGCTAGAACCTCTATATAAAAAAGCCCCACCCGTTTGTTAACTGGCGGGGCTTATCTTACAGATCGAAAAATCTTAGCTGGCTTGACGCTTACCTAAACGACGTCCGCCTACAGCAAACAATCCGGTAGCAAACAGCCACAAGACAGATGGTTCAGGCACGGAACTGATACGCACGCCGAAGCTGTAGTTGGATCCGCTGGCTGGCGTATAACCGCTAAAACCATCGCTCCACGCCGTCGGTAGCGGATTAGGCGCAACCACCGGCATTAATCCTTGCAAGGTGTCGGCCGATCCCACCTCAAATGCCAGCCAATAAGTGCCTGCGTCCAGTGCCCAGTTTAGCCCATGCAGACCGTTCCAGCCATCGCCGGTAAATGTTGCTTGCTGCGAAAACAGTTCGTTACTGGTGTCTGGACTGTTGCCGCTGTTACTGTAGATCGCAATGGTATAGGTTGCACCATCGGGATTTCCGCTGTCGGCATTGATAAAGCCTTCAAGACTGCTAAGCAAGCTTTGTCCAATGCTGAACTCGGCCGCCAGCCATTGACCATCGGAGAGTATTAAAGGGGAACCAAGCTGGTTGGGTGTGCCGGTATTGACGATCACCATGTCCGCCCGTGCCTGATGGCTAACGACTATCGCCAAAATAGCAATCCATCCCAATGAGCTTATTATCTTTTTCATAACAATTTCCTTTTTTTAAACTATTTACGGCAACGTCGGCAATGTATAAGTTGCCAGCTTTACAACAGGATTGGTCAGGGTGTGGTCAAAACCGTAAGTATTCATCTGAACATTGCCACTTTGATAGATCGATACAGTAGCCCATGAATACATGCGATCATTAGCAATCCCGGTAGCCGTTGCAGTTTCAAATGGTGAGCCGCCCGCGCCGACTATGACTTGATAAGCCGAGTTATTAGTACCGTCATTTGCGGTGTGGTTGGCAACATCATAGATATGCTCATGACCGGCGAAGTAAGTGGCCTTGTGCTTGGCAATCACATTCCAAAAAGCATTGCCGGCAACTGAATCTTTATCGGTAAGTGAGGATGTTGAGCTTGGTGTAAGTGTTCCAGTCACATAGTAAAAAGCCGGTTTATGACCGAATACGAAGATGCGTTTAGCGCCATTATTGTGAGCGGTAGTCAGGTCATTATCTAACCAAGTTGTAGGAGCATGACCGTCATTACCGACTGGATCGGTGTTGATGACAACGAAATGGGAGGCGCCAACGTCAAACGAATAACTCAGTTGTGTTTGGTCTGTGGTTATGCCATCAGTACCAATAGCAGGTATGTGTGTCAAGCTCCAATTTTGCGGCGCGACACCCAGCAGAGTGGTGAAGCGAGTGGTGTCAAGAATCAAATCACCCATATTATCGCGCCAGGCATTTTCGTTTTCAACCTGAGCAGCTTTATTACAACGTTTGCATTGCATTTCATGGTTTCCAGGCACAGGCACCACATAAGTACCGGTTTCCATCAAGTTGGCTACCATACCGCGCCAAAAACCGTATTGTTTATAAATTTGCATCAAATCCGAATTAAGAACATCGCTGAGCGCTGGATTGGCAATTGCCGCTTCGCTTACGCCCGTAGTATTTCTGGTAACCGGCACACCGGCTTTGCCATAACCCATAATCATGTCGCCGTTAAAAAACAACAGATTGGCTTTTTGAGACTGGATGGTGCGCATGATGCGTGCCCAGGCAGTGGTGTTTTGCAGCCATTTGCAATCCTGGCCGGATAAACCTGGATTGGCTGTTAAGCCAGTAGCGCCAGACGTTACTTGGCATTTGCCAACGCCCACCATCGCGGCTTGCACAACAGATGGATCAATAGTTGTTGCATCTTGTCTTGAGTCGCCGACCGTAGAGAAAGTTAGTACTACAGGATCAGTGACTGCAAAAGTAGGTGCGGTATAAAGCGCAGCAACCAATGAAAATGTAGCGGCAATAATAATTGCACGCTTTGGAAGGTTTACTTGTAAATCAAACATCTAGGACATCCTAAGAAAGTTAAGTAGATTTTATTGCGGGCATCTAACGTTCGTATAACCGTTCACCCACATAGGCAACGCAGCTATCTCGCCTTATAGACCCGCAGTTTTCTGTGCCCGCTTGACAACGGGTTTAGGCTTTCAAATGTTAACAGGCAAGCATGTCAATCGGGTTACAGCAGCATGAAAGCTTGAAGCCAATTGGGGGGCCTTAATTTGGATGTTCTGCGCAACCGCCACGGCTTCAAATAATCATAATGATTCCATAGCAACTGCTCGCCGACAGTCGACCGGACATTCGGATTTTGGCAACACGGGATGTGCGACACAAAGGCTCCGATTGACGGAGGGATTCCTGATAGTACAAACGGCTTAATCAGGCCACCTAACGCCCACCGGATGAATTTACAAGGAGAATCGATGCGAAAAAAATGAATTTCTTGATCCAAGTTGAACACTTGGAGTAAAAATTAACTTCCACCAATGCGTTAGGTTTTAGGTGTTCAAGTTTCGGACAGAATCACCGTTCAAATTAATCAGAATACGCAGCGTGTTTGCAGCTAGTCATGGGTTTGCAGTTCGCTACTCGGTGAGATCATGCGACCGATAATACTGCCCAGTGCCGCTGCGGCATCGATTTTATGTTAAATAATACAGTTTAATTAAGTGCAGTATGGCATAGAAAGACACCCCGATTTGTTATTGCTCCCTTGTGCCTCATAAAGTTTTATTGCTTAATTTTAACGTGATTAACTCAACCTGCCTGTCCTTGGCATTGCCATCGACCCAGTTGACGGTGACCTTAACTTTAAAAAGCGCTGCCGTATAGTCCTCGACAACACCCGCAGTATTAATGCCTGCCCTCGTGTACATAACGCAGTGCAGAAACCATGTCCCTGGCCGCCACTTTAAGCGTGGCACCATCATTCCCCGACGACAAATTAATGCCAACCACAGAAAAACCCAATACCATAATAAACAGCACGACCAGCAGCTCAAGCAGGGTAAAGCCTTTATTTAGTCGATGCGTCAAGCGTAAGCGTTTAGCTCTGTTTACCTTGAACATTAGGTGTTATTGCCAACTCACTATATCCTGATCTTCGCCTTCCCCGCCTTCTTTGTTATCTGCTCCCAGGGTGAATAAATCGAATTTTCCGTGTTCGCCCGGCGATACATAATGGTATTCCTGTTGCCAGGGATCCAGGGGTATTTTTGACTTACGCAAATAAGGGCCGTTCCAGCGCTTGGCGCTGTCGGGCGATTCGATTAATGCCTTCAAACCTTCTTCACTGGTCGGATAACCGCCCACATCCAGTTTATACATATCCAAAGTCGCCTCCAGATCTTCAATTTGCACCTTGGCCGCTTTGGTTTTGGATTCGCCCATGTGTTTCATGACCTGGGGGCCGACTATCCCGGCCAGCATGGCGATAATGCCCAGTACAACCAATAATTCGAGTAAGGTAAAGCCGGATTCTGTAGTATTTTGTTTCATGGTAAGTATTATTTCCGTTAAAAAGCCAAATCATTTACGCTCAAGATAGCCAGTAAAATCGATACGATGATGCCCGCAATCATCAATCCCAAGCTGATTATCAACACGGGTTCAAGAAAAGCCAGCAATCGCGCTATNNGCATCCGATAAATGTTTACCTTGCTTTAACTGCTCTTCGGCATCGGCAATGGCGGCGGCGAGTACCAGATTGTCTACGGTTTCCCGCACGATGGTCAAGGCCGCCAGTATGGAAACGCCGTTGCCGAGCAAAGTTCCCAAGGTGCGGCTGATATTGGCGGTTTCTTTATTGGTAATAATAGTCCCTGCCAAGGGCAGTTTCAGCAAACGACCATCCCATACCTTCTTTTTTATAGGGTCGGCAAACTGCAACTTCATATAGCTGGAGATAAAAATAATACCCGCCAACAATGCCCACCAGTAGCTTTGCAGCCAGTTTGCCAGTCCCACAACTATCTGGGTTGATACCGGCAAGGCCTTGCCCGCGCTTTCAAACATTTCGGTAAATTGCGGCACCACAAAAGTCAGCATCACAAACAAAGAAGCCAGCGACATTACCAGCAAGATGGCGGGGTAAATTAATGCGGTGCTGACGGTGTCTTTTAATTCTTGGGAGCGCTCCAGATAGTCGCCCAAGCGCGTCAATACATCACCCAGACTGCCGCCTGCCTCACCGGCGCGTATCATGTTCAGATAAAATTTGCTGAACATGCCCGACTGTTGTTCCAGCGCGTCGGCGAGTGTAGCGCCGCCTTTTACTTTGTCCAAAACCCTGGCGATCAACTTATTCAAGCGCTCGTTATCTTCAGTTAAATCCATTAACACCAACAATGATTTATCCAAAGGCAAACCGGACTCCAGCAAGGTTGCCAGTTCTCCGGTTAAAAGAGCTATATCTTTCTGTGATAATTTGGACTGTTTTGCACCTAGCCCCAGTCCCAGAAACGATCGACTATTGGCGGGTGCAACACGAATCGGGATATACCCTTCAGACTGCAATGCGGCAATTAAATGCCGTTCGTCAATTGCATCCCTGATACCTTCTTCCGCTTCGCCCAGACTATTGATGGCTTTATAGGTAAATAAAGGCATCTTAAGTTTCCGACGTGACCCGCATAACTTCTTCCAGGGTGGTGATGCCTTGTATCACTTTCACCAAGCCATTTTCATACAGTGTCTGCATGCCTTCGGCGATGGCGAGTTTTTGGATGGTTCCGGCCTCTTCATGCGCCATGATGAGCTTACGGATAGGGTCGGTCATAGGCAAAAATTCAATAATCGCTAGTCGTCCACGGTAACCCATGCCGGCACAGGCGGGACAACCGACCGGTTTGTATAAAATTATATCGCCATCGGGTGCATAGCGCCGCAAACGCAGATTGTTAACAATTTCGGGTGGCGCGATAGCCCCTGCTTTACAGGCTGGACATAATTTTCTGATCAGGCGTTGCGCCAATATGCCATTAACGGTGGACGTGAGCAAATACTCCTCCAGTCCCATATCCAGCAAGCGCGTTATACCGCCTGCGGCGTCGTTGGTATGCAGGGTCGATAACACCAAATGCCCGGTGAGGGCCGATTGCACGGCGATTTTTGCCGTTTCCAAATCACGCATTTCACCAATCATAATGACATCGGGATCTTGCCTGACGATAGAACGCAAGGCAGAGGCAAAGGTTAAGCCTATCTGCGGTTTTGCCTGAATCTGATTGATCCCCTCCATCTGGTATTCCACCGGGTCTTCGACGGTAATGATTTTCCGTTCCGAGGTATTGAGTTGTTTTAATGCGGCATACATCGTTGTCGATTTGCCGCTGCCGGTAGGGCCGGTAATAAGAATAATGCCATGCGGCTGCGTCAACACATCGATAAACTGCTGTAAATGGCGTCCGGCAAAACCCAAGGCGGCAAAATCCAGCACCGTATTTTCCTTATCCAGCAAGCGGATAACCACGCTTTCGCCGTACATCGTGGGTATTGTCGATACCCGCAAGTCCAGCTCTTTGCCCAACATTTGCACCTTGAT
>PMJA01000274.1 GCA_003158415.1 Methylobacter sp. | reverse complement strand
CGTCGAAGCCTTTGTACCGTTTAACCGCGAAGTCTCTATCATCGCCGCACGCAATACGTCGGGCGCTATCGTTTTCTATCCGCTCTCCGAGAACGTCCATCGCGGCGGCATCTTGCGGGTTTCAACATGCTGCGACGATGATCCCATGCAACAGCAGGCCGAAACTTACATAGCACGCTTAATGGAAGAACTGAATTATGTCGGCGTGTTGGCCTTGGAATTATTCGAAATAGACGGTAAGTTGATCGCCAACGAGTTTGCGCCGCGCGTCCATAATTCCGGGCACTGGACGATAGAAGGCGCTGAAACCAGCCAGTTTGAAAACCATTTGCGGGCCATACTGGATTTGCCTTTAGGGGAGACAACGTCTGTCGGCAAAGCGGCGATGGTTAATTTTATCGGCGGACTGCCGTTGACTGAAGAATTGTTGGCGATTCCCCATGCGCATTTACATCTTTATGACAAAGCGCCGCGCAAAGGCCGTAAAGTGGCGCATGCCACGGTGCGCACAGACACCGCCGGACAATTAGCTGAGCTGATTAAACAATTGGCTGCTCTAGCCGATCAGGTCGATGATTCTTAGATTCATCATTGGAAATAGCCTAATGGAAATTAAACCGCCGCTCCCTCCGTTTACCCTTGAAACTGCACTACAGAAAGTACAGGCCGCCGAGAACGCCTGGAACACGCGCGATCCTGAGCGCGTGGCGCTCGCTTACACAATAGATACTGAATGGCGCAACCGCTCGGAGTTTTTATCGGGCCGGGAAGCCATTAAGGATTTTCTGGTGCGCAAGTGGGCAAAAGAGCAGGATTATCGACTTAAGAAAGAATTGTGGTGTTTTATGGACAACAAAATCGCCGTGCGCTTTGAGTATGAATGGCATGACGAGTCGGATCAGTGGTTTCGTTCTTATGGCAATGAAAATTGGGAGTTTGCCAATTCCGGCTTGATGCAGCGTCGGTATGCCAGCATCAATGATATGCCGATAGCGGTTACTGAGCGTAAGTTTCTATGGGAAAGAAGTTAGGCAATGTGCTATCTTTTATCCCCGCAAAAACTGCCAGCGGCAAATCATACACCTTAAATAATTATTGTCTATTTCGCAATCGGCACGATCCCGATAATGCAGGACGATGGTCACCACCTCCGAGGCAAGCAAAGCACTGGTTTAGATAGATTGCCAGATTATACTTTAAGAACCAGTAATCAATTTGCCTAAATATTTTCTATAGAGAAAGAGGCTTAACCCCCAAAATTATGGTNNGCTATCCTCAATTACGCCTCCGCTATGTGACGGCACGTCCTTTATGAATTATGCGTACGATGCTACCCAACCACCACCTCCATTGCAAAAAGTGGGAACACCAGGAACAATTACAAATCTAATTGGCCTGACACCAAGAACGCTTGTCCCTGGAATTATGTCTAGTTCAATAATGATAAATTGGTAATCTAAACTAACCGTCCGTCCAAACCCGCTACGGCGAGTTTGTGTGTGGATCGTGCTATGAGTTACAAACATTATCCGGCTTCATTTTATCCGGGCTCACAAATTGTACAAAAAGGGTGTGCCCTGGAGTAACGCCTGGGTTATCCGTTTCCCATCTCTTTTAAAGAAGACAAAGGGAGGTTATTTTTGCGGGTTACCTAAACGCCCCCTGCAAACCATTAGCCTGAGCGTCGCGGTCGGTGAGAGGCGTCAGGCCAAAACGGGTTTCAATCAGTTTCAGGATAGAGGTGGTGTTGTAGGCCGTGTGGTCTACATAGCCTTTTTTGGCAAACGGCGAAACGATAATGGCCGGGATGCGGGTGCCCGGCCCCCAGCGGTCGATCTTGGGGGGGGCTACGTGATCCCAAAAACCGCCGAATTCGTCGTAAGTGATGACGATGGCGGTGCTGGGCCATATCGCGCTGCTACGAATGGCTTCAACAATTTCTTTGACCTCCTGGTCGGCTTCCGAGATAGCGGAATAACCCGGATGCTGGTTTTTGCTGCCTGCCGGTTTAAAAAAAGCCACTTGCGGAAAACCGTCCTTGAGGTCGGTGAACAATTTTGTTTTATCTTTTAAATGTTCGGCTCGCGCCGCAGTATCCGGCGCGTAGTTGGCATAAAACACGAAAGGCTGATGATGGTACTGAAAATTATCGTCTGTTTTTCGCCCTGCCACGGCATTGTCCCAGCCGCCTGAATACCACGCCCAGGAGATGCCTTTTTCCGACAAGCGGTCGCCGATGGTGGGTTGATATTGCGGCGGCAGCCGGTTTTCAGGATGGGCGGAATCAAAAGGCGGATAGTTGGGCTGAATGGTGCCGACCGCGTAACCGTCTTCGGTGACGCTGGGGTCGCTAACCGGTTTGCCGGTGACAGGATCGCTTTTCCACACCTTAAGTTCGGCGGGTGCGTCTTTATAGACCGGCATGCAGGCGCAGATCAACCATTGATGATTCAGGAACGAGCCGCCAAAGGCCGCCTGAAAAAAGTTATCGGCCAGCGTAAATTCCTTTGCATAGTTCCATAGCGCCGTGCCTGACAGGTCGTAGTGTCCCATTGTCAACGCGCCCGCCGAGGATAATTGGGCAAAACGATCGTTGCGGCCGCCGTCTATCTGCATCTGATGCATGAAGAAACGATGGGTGAGGTCGGGGTGCTTATCGCTTAGGTTTACATAGCGGGCTATGTCGAAGGGGCGGTTGGGCAGATCTGAGGGGAATCGGCTATCGGTCTGGCTGCCGTTCATTACCGGCGGTAATGTTGGGTAAGGCCGCCCGTATTCGTCCACTTGTGGCGGCGCTTTTTTGGCATTGGCGAGGCCATTGGCGCCGGGGAACAGGCCGAACAGGCTGTCGAAGCTGCGATTTTCAAGGTAGATAACGACGATATGCTCTATGCGCGCCAGCCCTTTCGGATCGGCTTGGCCTGCGGCGGGCAACAATGCGGACAGCGCCGTTATCAGGGCGCCGATACGAATAATGTTCATGGTTTATCCTTGGGGTTAAGTCTGCCGGTTGTTACAAGAGTTACTAATTGATGCTACAAAGCCGCTTAACTTAATCAATCGTTATATGAGGGTCGAGATGCTCTATGCGCCCTTGATCGTCAAAATAAACGGTGATCATGGCGGCGTTTCGGCACTGGTGCAATTCATCGGTTTTTACCTGGTAAAATGCACATATATCCTGGTCGGTAATCAGTTTACGGGCTGACGGCAGTATTGTCCGGGTTCGTAATACGCGATAGCGNNCATGAGTTCCAGCAGGCTTTTGTAGCCGCCGAACCAGCGCATTTCATTGATCATTTTTCTATCGCCCATCAGCCAATTGCTTAAGGCGACCAGGGGGAACAATAAATAAATCCACATGATCCAACATACGGCCCAAACAAATAAGGCGCCTATCCGTTTGCGCAGGGTTTGTAACTGAGGGGCATTAATAATGTATTCTTTCATTTATTGCGCAAGCCTCTGTCCACTGTGACCCATACGGCGCGTTGTCCGCGTTTCTTTTTTATCGCCCGTATCGAGCCGACGATAGTCGTGCCGACGTTTATAAGCCAGTACACGATGGGATACCATACCATCCAGTAATAGTATCGGGCAACGCCGCCGGTACGAGATTCGTAATGCGAATCAATGGACAGACTGACGCCGAATTGTATAAGACAGGTCAGGCTCAGCAACATGCTGGTCCAGCTGGGGCTGAGATCGTGCAATGATTGCCGGGTCGTTTCGGTAAACAATTCCATGGGTGCGAGCACTATATGCAGCAGTATTAAAAATGCCCAAAAAATACTGATCAGGCATTCAGCGTATAGCAGCCACATCCCACGCGACGACCAGCGGAATAGGGCGTGAAAATAACGCAGCAACACTTCTGTACCGCCCTGCGCCCAGCGCACCCGCTGTTTCCACAAGCCTTCCAGGGTTTCGGGCATCAACACCCAGCATAAAGCGTTCGGTTCAAAATGGATCGACCACCCGGCCAGTTGTAATTTCCAGCTGATGTCTATATCTTCGGTGACCATGTCGTTGCTCCAATAACCTACATCATGCAATGCAGACTTTCGGAATGCGGCAATCACACCGGAGACGGTGAATACATGCCCGTAACACCGTTGCGCCCGTTTGATCATGCCAACAATGGCCGAGAATTCGCCCACCTGAAGCCTGCCTAACAGTGTAGAGCGATTGCGTATGCGCGGATTGCCGGTGACTGCGCCGACATTGGGGTTGTCAAGAAAATGCCGCACCATCCAGGCGATGGCTTCGGGCGCCAACAACGCATCGCCATCAATGCAAATCAGGATTTCATTATTGGCCAACAAGGCACCGCTACGCAAGCCCATGGCCTTGCCTTGGTTGGTGTGTAAATTGATGACTCGAAGTTGAGGGTGTTGTTCGGATAATTCCTGCAATATCTCCAGGGTGTTGTCTTTACTGCCGTCATTAATGGCAATAATTTCGAATGACGGGTATTTTTGCCGTAGCAAAATTTCCACGGTTTCACGGACATTGTCCGCTTCGTTATAGCAGGGCACCAAAATGGAAACAGGGGGATATTCCTTTAATTCGGGCGAGTGTTCGCTATGACTATGTCCGCGCCATTCATGGCGGAAATAAAAAATAATTGCGCCAAACATCCAGATGTAGGCCATAAACAAAGGGTAGTAATAAATGAATCCTTCAATGACGCCATCTATCGGCTCCCATACCGACACAAAATAATGCCATTGGCTTTGTAATAATACGCTCAAGTTTTGCAATGAGGTGTTCATGGTTTTCCGTGGTGTGCAGCATGAAATAAGGGCGGGGCAGCTAGGACAGGTTGATTAAAACAAAACTCATGGCTAATACAAGGTCTGTTGTGCAAAATTGTGTTGTAAATCTTTCAAGCGCGGCTGATCCGTAAAAACGTTGTCAGGATAATAACCGATATGCTGGACTCCGAGTTTTTTCAATAACGCCAGCTGTTCATTAAATACCGGCATGGGGATTTTCTCATGGGTTTTCCAGTTCACCGCCTGCAACTCAAATAAGGTCTTTTTAAGACCGTCGGGCTGTTTAGCGACTGTTTTTACCAGTTGCGTCAGCCACTGCATGGGATTTTTTGCTTCTTCCATAAACGGCATGGCTTCAATGGCAACATAATCATAATGCGCTAAAAAGGATTGAAAAGACTGTGCGTACCATTCTTCACTGTAGGGCTTTAACAACGGTAGCGCATAGATATTCCGGGCCGTCTTGATGCCCGGCCGATAAATACGCACCCGATCCGCCAATTCATCGGTAAACCGATTGATCAACTCGGTTTTATGCTGCGCCCAAGTCATACGCATGGAGGGGGTTGCATGCAGTTCTTCAAATTGATCGGGCAGTCCCCATGCTTCTTTCGTATAAGCTAATGCTACCGGAGAGACATCTTCATAATCCGATAAAATGCCGTCGTCATGAAATAAAATGCCGTCAAAACTACAATGTTTGGCCAAGTCCTCGTAAATTTCAGCCACATATTCACGGGCTTCGGGATTAAACGGTGACAGTCTGGTATAAATATGGCTGGATTTTTGCGCCTTGCCTTCGCGCCACTCCTGAACAGTCCAGGATTCCGGCACATCGCCCTGATAGGCCATAATCGGCATCCAGGCATAAACCTTGACTCTGGCGGCCGTTTTTAATTGCCAGGCCACCCGGTTGAACAAATCCTGCCTGACCGGTAAATGTCGATTGGGAAAATAGAGTTGCTCGGCATTGCCGTCGCCGTCAGGATCGGAGTAGGCCTGCAAAAAAACCGTATTGATGTGCATATCTTTAATGCGCTGAACCACGGCATCCAGATTACGCTCGGTTTGTTCCGGGTCTTTATCATAAATATAATCCATGTCCAGATGCGCAACCCGCAACGACCTGTCAGCACGCAGCCCGGTAACAATTTCTATAAATTGCTTAAGATCGGGATTGTCCACCATAATTAAGCGCTGTAAGGCACTTATATTGGCTACCGTGTTAAAGCCGTCCAATAGTCCCATCGTCATAGGCATGCCGACTTCACGCGCGGCCTGCACGGTCAGTTGATTATATTCGCCATAAGGCCAAACCATAGCCCGGGGCCTAACACCGGCATGTTGAAAAATGAATTCGGCGCTTTTCAACAGGGCGGTATGAATACGTTGGCGGTACTCTTCATCGGTTTCGTAAACCAGCATGGGGTCGTCATACAAGCGGGTAACCGCCGCCGCCTGCGTATTGCCTTGCGGATTAGCGGTTATGCCTTTATGCAGGTCATAACTGTGCGAGGCGATCTCAACCAAGCCTGATTCTACCATCTCCCTGACCTGATCCCAATTCAGCAAGGGCTTGCCTGCATCGTATGTCGTGAGGTCGCCGTCCATCCATGCGCCCACTAGAGCCACCGTAGCCGGATAATGGTGCTTTTTTAATAGCGGAAAGATTCGGGTATAAAAACTCTGATAGCCATCATCAAAGGTCAACAGTGCGGCTTTATTGGGTAACTCAGTCTTGCCCGCCGCTGCATCCAGGACATTTTGCACGCTGACGATCTGGTAGCCTGTTTTTTTCAACCAAGCCAGTTGTTCTTCAAAATGATCGACGCTGACATCCATCGAATTAAACGGCGGTTTAGCGCCTTCCTCGCCGACGATATCGTGATAATTAAGCACCAGAAAATGATGTTCTTTGGCGGAGGCTGCGCCGAAAAAAAACATCAGGAAAATCAATAAACACGCTTGCTTCAAGTAATCGACTGAGGTAATAGGGGTAAAAATAACCATGACATCCAGATTGCAAAAAGAAAAACTCACCAACGAAGCGACAATATTAACCGAAAAACATGCAAACCAGATTGAATAATAATAATCTTCCAGTTTTGGATGTCACTTGACGTGCGTGTCATGCACATTCGTTAGCGGGAGCGATTCGCGTTCCTAGGAATGATGATAGCGAGATTTGCTGGGTTTTATTGTGTCGACCGGTTTGGTCTTGTGCAGGCTCTTGCTAACAGGCCGTCTCTTGCTGAAGACCTTGCTCTTACTCGCCGGTTTAGTCTTGCCGGTGGTTTTTATTTTACTGGCAGTCTGGGAGTTTTTAACCTTTATGAGATGGTTTGTGATCCCGGATTTTCTGATGAGCTTGTCGTAATCATTGTCGCCAATAGAAACCGTAGGCATCATATTTCCGCAACCGATCTGATAGGGGGGAGTGCCTGCTGAGCCGCTCGCCATGGTGGTGATGTTTCTGTCTGGATAAGCGTTAATTCGATTGGCAAAACCGTCATTCATCATACTGATCATTAACTGGTAACGTTGTGGACTGGTCATGCCGCCCATTATTACGCCGATCAGGCGTTTGCCATTTTGACTGGCGACGGAAATGAGGTTGTAGCCGGATCCGCAGGTAAAGCCGGTTTTCATACCTTCTGCGCCGGGATAGCTGGCGGTGAATTTGTTGATGCCGTGTAGTTCGCGGCCTTTAAAATTAAAGGTATGCGCAGCAAAATACGGATAATAGTTGGGGAAATTTTGTTGCGTCTTCCAGGCGAGCATAGCCATGTCCCGTGACGTGGTGACTTGCCATGGGTGCGGAAGCCCGGTCGCATTCATAAAGTGGGAGTCATACATGCCCAAGTTGTGCGCCTTGGCCGTCATTTTAGCCGCAAAGTTCTCTTCAGTGCCACCCAGATGTTCGGACAGAACGACAGCTGCGTCATTCGCGGAGCGGGTGATAATAGCTAAAATCGCGTCTTGCACGGTTAACGTTTCCCCCTGTCTTAATCCCAGTTTGCTGTTGGGTTGGCGGGAGGCATGGCTGGATGCCGTTAAAGTGTCGTTAAGGTGAATCTGGCCTGCTTGTAAGGCATCGAATGTCATGTATAGGGTCATTACTTTGGTGAGCGACGCCGGATACCATGCGTGAGTCGAGTTTTCTTCGAGTAATATACTACCGTTATCCGCGTCGATCATTATCGCGGCATGGCGTCCATAGCTGGACTCCGATGCCAATAGTAACCAAACAGGCATCAAAATAAGTAGTATCGATTTCACAGTATTCATTTAAAAAGAGGGTCTCTAGTAGGTTATGGATGGTGTGTCTACTCACTATGATATAGCAAGGTCGGCTTCCAATTTAAAATGGGGCGCTATACAGATAACATCCCTTAGAGGGATGTTATCTGTACGACTGTTAAATTCCCATGCGGCTTGCTGATCGGTATTCTATCAAACGAAAGGTGTTGATAAAACGGTATTTTATTCATTCCGGCACAATCCGCCTGTTTTATCAGCGGTTTATTAATCCCTTGGTACAGTTATAGGGCGGAACCCCGCTGCAAACTCCCCAAAAACTGCCAACACCGCCTTCTTTACTGAGTTTCCAGGTTTCTGAAAACGCCTCAAATACGATGCCTGACCATTTCTTTTCAGCCAGCTTTTTAAAGGTTGATTGCACGACCAACGTTTGATTTTTGGTATTGGCAATACCGCAATGCTGTCCACTATTAGGATTGGTTTCCGTGTCGCCTTCGGGGCCGTTCGGCCAGCCGAATTCCGTCATAATCACTTCCTTGCCGGGATAGGTTTTGTGTAGCTCTTCGAGGCGGGCGATATGAAAATCCGCCGCCTTATCGGCCGGAATGCAGGTATGGACGCCGGAAAACAAGTTTTCCCACCAGGGAAATATGTTAGTTCCAATCCAGTCAACCTGGGTTGCAAAACTGGTCTGCTCGCAGGTCAATGATCGATTGCACCATTCCCACCAGGTGTCTATCGTAGTAATCGGTTGCGTTACACCCGCTTTGCGCAAGTCATTAATACAGCGGGTGATTTCACCGTCGAAAATATTGCCGTGACGGGTTCTGACTTCGGAGCCGCAGCTGAGTTTGATGATGGTATCGGGAAAAGCCTTGGCGACTTCTATGCCTTTGGCGATGGATAGCGTATTGATGTCCGTATAGTCATCCAGCCAGATGATGGCAATGACTTTAATATGCCGCGCTTTTGCGGCGCTAAAAATAGCGTCCAGGCCATTCAATACGCCGTAAGTCATGATGCAGCGAAAAGGTGTTTGTTTAACCAGCTTGTCCAGTAATTCATTGATTAATTCTTTGGAGGGATAAGCGCCGTAATCGGGATTAAGGTTACCCACATAAGGACTGAAGGCAGCGCATTGCAGTGTTTCTTGCTGGATATTTTTAACCGGTTTACGCGCAAAGGCGCTATGTCCATAGCCTAGCAATGCCATGGTAATGACCAACAATAACCAATGCTTCATATAACCCTCATTAAACCAACTCATCATGTACCTTGCAGCCGCTGTTTAGCGCTATGATAGGCGATTTTTATATTAGGTCGTGAATTTTATTAATGTCAGCCATTAAAAATCTGAGCAGTGCCGGAGTTAAAGGGGGCGGGCTTAACCGCGAAGAGCTGTGTGGATTAATATTTTAAATTGATGCGGGTGGCGACTATGGCGATTACTAGTCGCCACCAGCAGCAAACTTATTTGCCTAACACATCATTACGTGTACTTTCAGCAATGGCGGCAGCCTGGGCGATCAATTCCGCAGGAACATTCAGCTCCTTCATTGTTGCGCCCAAGTGCTCCATAACAATATTAAAGTGATCGTTATTTAGGCCCATTTTGACCAGACGGGCATGCGCATTGCGTAAATCTGTTCCAGTGTAGTTATTCGGCCCACCAAATGCCATGGTAAAAAAAGCTTTTTGTTTGACTGCTTGAGCGTCCATATCAATACCGTCGAAAAAACGATTAATACGATAATCGTTTAGCACCTTGCCGTAAAAAACATCGACGGCGGCATTAACTGCCGCTGCGCCGCCGATTTTGTCATATAATGTCAAGATAGGTTCTGCTGTAGTTTCTGGTGTTGCACTCATGTTTGTCTCCGGGATTATTATTTTAATTTTTAGTAAGCACCATTGCTCGGAGCAAGTTTATAACAACCTAAAAAGTAATACAATTAAGGTTTTTAGGGAATAAGGTAACTTGCAAAACACAACCGCAGCCAGTACGCAGATTAAACTGTGTACAATCAGCGTATCCGTAGCAACTACGACGGTGGGATATTCTGAGCAGCTTATCTTATGCGTGTCTGATATTCTCTCCAGCAGCAGCAGCAGGATAGAGTTAGGTGTTTTTTATGTTATATAAAAAATTATGAGGCTTACTATGATAAATATGGACTTTTGTTCTTCCATAACGCACTATAAATTCCTAAATACATTGTTATTGTTTTTCATAGTGAGTTGCTTTCTGACCGGCTGTGAGAAAACCAACCAGAATACAGTGACCATCAAAGAGGCTATTAAAAAATACGATCAAGCGACGCAGCTGGAAGGAGTGGTCAGTAATAACGACGGACTGATAAAAGTCGGCGCCATCAAGGTAACCGATAATAACGGTCAACTCATTGCGAGTGCGGCAGTACAAAATAACGGTCATTACCGCGTTGAAATTCCTGCAAATACGGTTTTGCCTATAGTCCTAAGCTTTTATCCGGCAGCGGCAGATACGCCAAAACTGATCACTGCCGTGGTACATCCGGCAATAACGAAATATGACATTAATCCACTGACTACGTCTATCGCCAAAAAAGCGTTAGCAATGGGCGGTTATACCCATGCTCATTTGGTTCGGGCGGCAGAAAGCGCAGCGAACGTTCCTGATGCCAACAAAACCACGGCCGGTTTTCGCGGCGATCCTACCACGCAATACGGCGGCTGGCATTAAACGCTGTATACAAAACCCATCACTCTTTGATTCCAGGCTCATACCGATCGATTAATAAGCGTGATCGATCGATAACCTAATCGCTATCCTTAAGGCACAGAATATGAATCCCCCCCTAGATCCAAAAGCAGAAGTCAGTCGGCAGTTACACGATGCGGCGCTCGAATATCACGAGTTCCCCACGCCCGGCAAAATCAGCGTCACGCCTACCAAACAATTGACTAACCAGCGCGACCTTGCATTGGCCTATTCTCCGGGCGTTGCCGCCGCTTGCGAAGAAATCGTCGCCGATCCGGCCAACGTTTTTAGATACACTGCGCGGGGTAATTTGGTCGCAGTCATTTCCAACGGCACAGCCGTACTGGGCTTAGGCAATATTGGCCCGCTTGCAGCCAAGCCGGTCATGGAAGGAAAGGGCGTGTTATTCAAGAAATTCGCCGGCATTGATGTTTTCGACATTGAGATTAACGAACTGGATCCTGACAAACTGTGCGATATTATCGCCTCGCTGGAGCCGACGTTCGGCGGCATCAATCTGGAAGATATTAAAGCGCCGGAATGCTTTTATATCGAGCGCAAACTACGCGAACGCATGAACATACCGGTGTTCCATGACGATCAGCACGGCACCGCAATCATAGTCGGCGCGGCCATTTTGAATGGCCTGAAAGTGGTCGGCAAGGATATTAAGCAGTGCAAACTGGTGGTTTCGGGCGCGGGCGCGGCAGCTTTTGCCTGCCTGGATTTGATTGTAGAACTCGGCTTTCCTATAGAAAATATTTATGTGACCGATCACGGCGGTGTTATTTACAAAGGCCGTATTGAAAAAGATCCGCATAAGACGCGCTTTGCCCAAGATACCGATGCACGCACACTGGCGGAAGTCATGCCCGGCGCGGATATTTTTTTAGGGTTATCCGCAGGCGGCATTTTGAAGCAGGATATGGTCAAATCCATGGCGGCTAAGCCTTTGATATTGGCATTGGCCAATCCGACGCCTGAAATTTTGCCCGAAGACGTCAAAGCAGTGCGCGACGATGCCATTGTTGCCACAGGCCGCTCCGATTATCCTAATCAGGTCAATAATGTCCTGTGTTTTCCCTACATTTTCCGTGGCGCTTTGGACTGCGGCGCCACCACCATCACCCGGGCCATGGAAATCGCAGCCGTCCATGCCATCGCCGATTTGGCGCAGGCCGAACAATCCGATATAGTCGCCAGCGCCTACGGCATCGCTAATTTGTCTTTCGGCCCGGATTATTTGATTCCGCTACCGTTCGATCCACGCCTGATGACCAAAATCGCACCGGCGGTAGCGCTGGCGGCTCAAGAATCGGGGGTTGCCGCCCGTCCGATAGTCGATATGCAGGCTTACGTTGATCGCCTGCAACAATTCGTCTATCACAGCGGCACGTTCATGAAGCCGATTTTCCAGATAGCCAAACAGACGCCTGCGGACAAAAAACGCATCGTCTTTGCCGAAGGCGAAGAAGAGCGTGTGCTGCGTGCCGTGCAAGTGATCGTCGATGAAAACATCGCCCTGCCGATTTTGATCGGCCGTCCGGCGGTATTGCAGTTTCGCATCGAAAAATTCGGCTTACGCATTCGGCCCGATGTCGATTTTTTGATTATTAATCCCGAATTTGATCAACGCTACCGCGATTTCTGGCAGACTTACCTGAATATGACGACACGCAAAGGCGTCACCGAACAATACGCCAAGCTGGAAATGCGCCGCCGCCATACCTTGATAGCGGCGATGCTGGTTCATAAAGGCGACGCCGATGGCATGATCTGCGGCACTGTCGGCGATAATGACCTGCATCTTCATTATATCGATCAGGTGCTGGGCAAGCGCCCGGACACCAACGTTTACGCCGCGATGAACGTCCTTATTCTGCCAGAACGTCAGCTTATCGTGGTCGATACCCATGTCAATGAAAACCCGACCGCAGAACAAATTGCGGAAATCACCCTGTTGGCTGCGGAAAAAATGCGCCGTTTAGGCATGGCGCCGCGTGCCGCCTTGCTGTCGCATTCTAATTTCGGCTCCTCCAACAGCGAGTCCGCGCAAAAGATGCGCGCGGCCTTGGCTATCGTCCGGCAACAGGCGCCGGAGCTGGAAGTCGATGGCGAGATGCACGGCGATGCCGCGCTGAATCATGACTTGCTGAAAAGCAGGATGCCGGATACTCCGTTGAAAGGCAGCGCTAACCTGCTGGTGATGCCCAATATAGACGCCGCCAACATCGCCTACAACCTGCTCAA
>PMJA01000254.1 GCA_003158415.1 Methylobacter sp. | reverse complement strand
CGCTATTCCCACGTCATGCACATCGTCTCCAATGTCACCGGTACGCTACAGCAAGGCAAAAACGCCTTTGATGTGCTGGCGGCGACATTCCCGGCGGGCACAGTCAGCGGCGCACCGAAAATACGCGCCATGGAAATTATTGACGAACTGGAACCCGTAAAGCGCGGCATTTATTCAGGCGCGGTCGGCTATATCGCCTGGTCGGGCAATCTGGATACCGCCATTGCCATAAGAACTGCCGTAATTAAAGACAATATGTTACATATACAAGCTGGTGCCGGTATCGTTTACGATTCGGTGCCCAGAAGCGAATGGGACGAAACCCTAAACAAAGGCCGCGCTATCTTCCGCGCCGTCAGTATGGCCGAAGCAGGCCTGGAAGGAGAACAGGCATGAGCGCAGTTAAAATTCCCCCTAGCCCCCCTTTGTTAAAGAGGGGGATGAACGTAGTCATGGTCGATAATTACGACTCGTTTACTTATAATCTGGTGCAGTATTTAGGCGAGCTGGGCGCGGAAGTCACAGTCGTGCGCAATGATCAGGTGACGGTAGACGACATAGCAGAGCTGGCACCGGATAAAATCGTCATTTCCCCAGGCCCCTGTACGCCTAAAGAAGCGGGTGTATCCGTTGCAACCATTTTAAAATTCGCAGGGCGCATTCCTATTCTGGGCGTATGTCTCGGCCATCAAAGTATCGGTTATGCCTTCGGCGGCAATATTATCCATGCCAAAAACATTATGCACGGCAAAACCTCGCCGATTTATCATCACGATCTCGGCGTGTTCAAAGGCCTGACCAATCCGTTCACCGCCACCCGTTATCATTCCCTGGTCATCGAACAAGCCAGCTTGCCCGACTGCCTGGAAGTCACGGCATGGACGCAGGATGAAGCAGGCAAGCTTGACGAAATCATGGGCGTCCGGCACCTTACGCTGGACATCGAAGGCGTACAATTTCACCCGGAGTCGATTTTGACGGAGTTCGGGCATGAGTTGTTGAAAAACTTTTTGGATAGGTGATTGCCGCTGGGGCTCGTTAATCGACCTAGCGTATAAATTGGAATTCAGACATTGCGACGCCCATGAGCATAAAAGAAATGAAACTAAATATTTTGGCCTTTATTACAAAGGAGGTGTCGTAAATGGAAATGAATATTAAGCAAATTAAAATATCCGGCTTCAAAAGCATTGCCGATATTGAGCTGAATGAATTAGCGCCCTATAGTGTTTTTGCAGGCGCTAATGGTTCAGGAAAAAGTAATTTTTTTGATGCTTTAGCGTTTGTCAGTGCCGTTGTCAGCATCGGCGCAATACAGGCATTACGCAAATTTGGCAGTTATGAGCAAATCCATTGTTATACGATAAACAGTAAAACCCGAAATTTTTCAGCGAGTTTTGACGTGGTCTTGGATGGCAAGTCTATTCAATATTGTTTAACAATTTTCGATATGGATAAAGAGCCTACGTTATTAGAACACTTGGTTGTTGATGGTTCTCTTTTAATGTCACGACATCCTGAGACCGTTACTCTTTATGTCAAGGATGAGGTGGATAAGGAGTATCCTGGCTTCCCTGCTTTTATGCCGGCGTTGATGCTTGCTGCCGAAGCCTCTTCTTTGTTAAGCTTTTTATGTAATATTGTCGTTTATCGCTTTGATCCTTTAAGGGCAAAACAATCTAACAGTTTAGACACAGACACTTACGAACTGGAGCAAGACGGGCGAAATATAGCCGCCATGTTAGCAGACTTAGAAGAAGAGGCCGACATCCGCGAGCAGATTTTAGAATGGATGACGTTACTTGTCCCTGGATTGCAGGAAATTGGCACAGAACGCCAAAAACTTGATACTAGAACGATTATTAAATTTAAAGAAGAAGGTACAAAAGCAAGTTTTCCTGCCCATCTTGTTTCCGACGGCACCATTTATGCGTTATGTATTATGACCGCTGTTTTAAGCCGATCAAGAAGCTTAGGCATGACCTTAATCGAAGAACCCGAACGAGGCATCCACCCCAAAGCCATTGCCGAGCTGGTCAATTTAATGCGTGATAATGCCAATAGTGAGCATCCTATTTTTGTTACGACCCATAACGAATCACTTATACGGGCGACCAAGTCTAATGAACTATGGTTAGTAAATAAGCGTGAGGGAAAAACAGAAATCAACAACACTCCGAAAAACTTTATTGCCCAAGATGGTCTTAAATTAGACGAAGCGTGGCTGATGAATATGTTTGACGGTGGTTTACCGTGGTAAAAATTGGCTTTATTGTTGAGGGAGATACCGAGAAAATACTGCTGGAGTCAACAAGTTTTAAGGATTGGACAAAAAGCATAGGGATAGATATTTGTCATCCAAACCCGCACTGCCATGGGAAAGATTAAAATCACTGGCTAGTGAGTACAATAAACGTGGCCCTGGTGGTAGTAAACCCGTCTTTGCAATGCAAATGACTAAACATTATGGCTTTAGTCTTAAACGCGCCGCTGATCATCCAAACTGTCCAAGTGCAACAGAGTTTTATGAATTTTTAGTTAAGCTAGAGCGAAATGATTTGCTTGGAAACCTCTGACGATTTTACCTATCCTATAGACTGGCTTGAGATGCGGATCCCAACATTTATAACAAAATGATAACGCACTCTACATAGTTGCGGGTTAGAAATTTTCCTGGATTTACTTAAAATGCACATACAACTAGCTTTGCAAAAACTGCTCCATAAACAAGACCTAGTCGCTGATGAGATGCGCGAGGTCATGCGTCTTATCATGTCTGGGAAAGCTTCTGATGCCCAAATCGGCGGCTTTTTAATCGCGTTGCGTTGCAAAGGTGAAACCATAGACGAAATCGCCGCCGCCGCCGAGGTGATGCGGGAATTGGCTTCCAAAGTGACCGTCACCGGCGAGCATGTCATCGACACCTGCGGCACCGGCGGCGATGGTGCCAATACCTTTAATATTTCCACCGCCTGCGCTTTTGTGGTGGCCGCTGCGGGAGGCCAAGTCGCCAAACACGGCAATCGTTCGGTATCCAGCAGTTGCGGTAGCGCCGATGTGCTGGAAGCCGCTGGCGTCAATCTGGATTTAAGCGCCGAGCAAGTGGCCCAATGCGTTAATGACATCGGCGTCGGGTTTTTATTTGCCCCCAAACATCACGGCGCGATGAAACACACCATTAAGGTGCGTAAAGAAATGGGCGTCAGAACCCTGTTTAACTTGTTAGGCCCCTTATCCAACCCGGCCGACGCGCCCAACCAGTTGATCGGCGTTTTTGCCCACGAGTGGGTAGAGCCGCTGGCGCAGGTATTAAAAAAACTCGGCAGCCGACATGTGCTGGTGGTACATGCCGATGACGGCCTGGATGAAATCAGCATAGCCTCCGCGACCACGATTGCGGAACTTAAAGACGGCACAGTTTCCACTTATACCATTACGCCGGAACAGTTCGGCTTTAAACGTGCAAATCTAATCGATCTGGCCGTCGATGGCGCCGCTTCCAGTTTGATAATGGTAAAATCGGCGCTGGATAACAAGGAAGGAGCCGCGAGGGATATTGTTCAGTTCAATGCGGGCGCTGCGATCTATGCGGCCAATATTACCGACACCTTAGCCGCCGGCATCGAAAAAGCCGGGCAGCTTATCGCCAACGGCGCGGCCAGGGCCAAATTCGACGCGTTAATCGCGTATTCAAAACTTACCTAACAGACCCACAAAATGACTAATACTCCCGACATTTTAAAAACCATCCTGGCAAAAAAAGCCGAAGAAGTCGCCAGACGCAAATCCGGCATGCCTATCGCCAACCTGGAAGAGATTGCGGCAGGCGTAGAACGTCCGCGCGGCTTTTATAATGCGATTAAAAACAAGGTATCGGCAAAGAAACCTGCGATTATTGCCGAAATTAAGAAAGCATCGCCCAGCCAGGGCGTGATCAGGGAAAATTTCCAACCCGTACTTATCGGTCAGGATTACGCCATGAACGGCGCAACCTGTTTATCGGTATTAACCGACAAGGAATTTTTCCAGGGTTCGGAAGCGTATTTGCAAATGGTNNTGATTGTCGCCGCGCTGGAAGACGGCCTGATGCACGAATTGTCGGATACCGCCACAAAATTGGGCATGGATGTGTTGGTGGAAGTGCATGATGCCGAGGAACTGCAACGCGCGCTCAAGCTGGATACCAAGCTGATCGGCATCAACAACCGCAATTTGCGCACTTTTGAAACATCGCTGCAAACAACCTTGGATTTAAAGCAGCAAATCCCGGAAGACCGCATCATCATCACCGAAAGCGGCATCCATACCCACGACGATGTGCAACTGATGCTGGATAATGATATTTACGCCTTTTTAGTCGGCGAAGTATTTATGCGTGCGCAAAGCCCCGGACAAAAAATGCGCGAGTTGTTTGCATTGTAAGCCGCTCCTTCGCAGAACTCATCAATAGAGAGCGCTAAATTATTTAATGCGCATCCCCGCGTGCCGGAAAATCTACTCGTCAAGTTCACTCATTAACCTGTTAATCCTGTATAATTTCGCAACTTCCGCAACACAGTCTCCCGCCTCTAGTGATAGTCCAATATTCTAAAGTCTCAGTCATTGCTCCAGCCAGATTGCACATGGGGTTTATTGATTTAAGCGGATCCTTGGGTCGTCATTTCGGCAGCATCGGCGTCGCGCTGAACGAACACGCTACGCGCTTATCGGTAACTGGCGCAGCGCAGCGCACCATTACCGGGCCTTGTGCGCAACGGGCCGATAAATGCTTAAGCCTGCTGTGCCGGGCATTGAATGTTTCCGATAAGCTGGCTGTAACCATTGAAACCGCCATCCCTGAACATGTCGGCTTGGGTTCGGGTACGCAAATGTCGCTGGCTATCGGGTCGGCGCTGAATGCGTTTTACGGCTTAGGGCTGACGGTACGTGACATTGCTGCACTAATGGACAGAGGCTTGCGTTCGGGTATCGGCATAGGCGTATTTGAGCAGGGTGGCTTGGTGGTCGACGGTGGGCGCGGTGAAAAAACGATTACCCCGCCGGTGCTTGTGCATTTGGATATACCCGACGCTTGGCGCTTTGTGTTGGTGCTCGATCAGCGCGGACAGGGCCTGCACGGTCAGCAGGAAATACAGGCATTTAAAGAATTGCCGCCTTTCTCACAACAGGAAGCTGCGCGTTTATGTTATTTGTTGCTGATGCAGGGTTTGCCTGCCGTGGCCGAAAATGATCTTGTTAAATTTGGCGAGGTGATTACCCAGTTACAGCGCTCGGTCGGCGAGCATTTTGCCTCCGCTCAGGGCGGCGTTTTTACCAGCCAGGAAGTTGCGGCAGCAATGCGCTGGCTGGCGGAGCAGGGCGCGGTGGCGATAGGCCAAACCTCTTGGGGGCCGACGGGTTTCTGTGCCATTGATGGCATCCCGTTGGCTGAAGCCATTACCTGTGAGGCTAGGCGAAAATTTGCGCATTTTGATAATCTGAGTTTTGTTACCGCGAGTGCGCGTAATAGTGGCGGGGATGTGTTTGTTGATTAGGGCTTCCAATTTCTTTTATGGAAACAACCGAAAGAGTCGTTTGATGGATACCACCACAAAAAAACAAAAAAGATGAATGATCAAGCAGACTTTCAAAGTTATCTGTCCGATGTTAAAGCGTTGCTGGCCAAGCACAAGCTGGTGGAAGGTTTGGTGCATCGGCAGGACATGCCGCACCATGATCTGGTCGAAACCTTGGTACATAAGCAAAACCGGGTGGAATTGCAGCGGCTGTTGGATCAACTGGGAACTCAGTTTATAGCGCGTATCTTGGAAGCTTTGTCCGCCGATGACCGGCAAATTGTTTGGCAGTTGGTCCGTGATGAGCGAAAGGAAGAGATCCGACGGGAAATAGCTGATTTTGTCCGCGCGGAATTGCTTATTGAGGTCAAATCCCGGAGCAAAAACATGATGATCCGGGTGTTCGATCTGCACGAAGGGCGTTTGCGGCAGATTCCTGTAGAGACCAAAGAAGACTTGGCGGAGGTTAAGCCTATTTGGGTCGATTTGGTCAGGCCCGAAGACGAGCATCTCGCCTGGGCAGAGGAGATTTTTGGTATAGAATTGCCTAACCCCAAGGATTTGACCGACCTGGAAACCAGCGCCCGTTTCTACGTCGAAGAGAATGGGGAAGTGCATTTGCACTCCGATTTCCTGCTTGACCGTAAGGATGAGTCCCGTAACGTGGCGGTGGCGTTCATTCTAAACAAAGACACCCTGTTTTCGGTGCGAAGTAAGGAACTGCCGGTGTTCCGTTTGCAGCGCTTACGTGCCAGGGCTGAGGCGGGGTATGTATCGGAAGCCAAGGATGTGTTACTGGATCTTTACGCCGCAGAGGTTGAATATTCGGCCAATGCGCTGGAGGATGTCTACGCCGAACTGGAAGCTGTGGGCAGGCAGGTGTTCAAATCCCACATGACTGATGATGAGGCTGAAAATATACTTGCCGCCATTGCCGAGGAGGAGGATCTCAACGGACGCATACGCCGTAATGTGCTGGATACCCGGCGAGCCTTGTCTTTTTTGATGCGTGGCCGGTTTTTATCGGAAGAGCAGCATGCCGATGTCCGCGAAATTTTGCGAGATATTGAATCCCTGGACGGGCATACCGCGTTCCTTTTCAACAAGATCAATTTCCAGATGGATGCCACGGTCGGTTTCATTAACGTCAATCAAAACAAAGATCTCAAGCGGCTGACGATCATCAGCGTCATCTTTATGCCGCTCAATCTGTTGGCTGGCATAGGCGGCATGTCCGAGTTCACGATGATGGCCGAGGGGATTCCATGGCCGGTTGCTTATAGTGGCTTCACAATGGGCTTGATCATCATCGGCTGGATTACTTATTCCGGATTACGGTTTTTCGAGAATAGAAAAATAAAAAGCAACCCTGCGGCAAGTCGCAGGGTATTGTGAAACGTTGGCGTCCAATTTAAAGTGTGACACTTTTACAGATAACATCCCTTAAAGGGATGTTATCTGTTCCGCTACAGGTATAAATTCTGCAATTAATGAGTCGTTACATTAGTCACCGGAGCGGCCATCGCATCCGTCAGCATGGTCGGGATAATGGACTTCTTTCCGTTACCCCGATCTGATCCCAACTTAAACCGGCGCTTAATGACACAGGAAGTTGGCCTGATATTGCTGAGAGCCTACCAAGGTCACTAAATCACCTGTGACTGTTCCTGCGGCATCCGGAGCAATACCTCCACCGGTATTATTATAGCAATTTAGTGCATTATTAATGGAGGCACCATAGTAACAACCGCTATGGGCTGCATCCGGAGTTGTGCCCACTGCCGTATTCCAGTCTATGTTAGTGGTGGATACAGCCTTAGAAGTATCCGTAGTGCATATACCCGAGCCATTGGCGGTATTGTTCTCTAACCACGTTACCGCATTGTTGATATCCGTTTGTACCTGAGTATTGGAATTACCGGATAAAACGTTCAACCAGGACGTAATCAACGATTTTTCAACGGTATAACGCGCATCTGTGGATGTGCTGTTGAGGATTTGTTGCGCCGTCGTATCAGAAATACAAATCGTTTTCTCACCGCTACCCGTCTTGCCATCAAAATTCCAATCCCCGATCAGTAGGCTAGGTTTACCGCTTGCTGACGCATCGCTGACCGAATAACAGATGTCGCCGCCTGAAATGACAGGTTTGCTGCCATCGTCGCTCTTGATACCGTCCCAAATATTGGTATTCGCTTGCCAGAAAGACGTTGATTCACATCCTGGCCCGGTCACCTGAACAAGGCCAACATTGTTGGTGGTGCATTGCCCTGGATCTACAGTGATGACCTGAGTCGCCGATGATTGAGTAATATCACTGTTCAATACTTGGTCGAGGCTCTTTTCGGTGGTGCCCGCTTGGCTAGAGCTGGAACAACTGGTAGAAGCTGTCAAGTTGCCGTCGCCTTGTCCATTGTGATTTTCATCCGGCGTATTCTGTTGCAGCCAGTTGATTGAATTGGTCATATCCGTTTGTTGTTTACTGCTGCAAGTACCTGTTTGCAATGTGTCCAACCATTCGGCAATCAAATCCTTGGCGACGGTATAACGGATATCCGTGCTCTCGGTGGCTGCCGAAACATTGAGAATGCTCATCGCCTCCGCTTGCGTATAGTAAATCGTGCTTTCGCCTGTACCCGTTCCA
>PMJA01000327.1 GCA_003158415.1 Methylobacter sp. | reverse complement strand
TTCATTACCAGACTGCGAAATTCGTCCAGCGTGCCCAGTTGCGGATGTATCGATTTATGTCCGCCCTCCGCCGCGCCGATCGCCCATGGACTGCCGACATCGGTTTCACTCGCTTGCAGCCCGTTATTGGAGCCCTTGCGTTTGGTCAACCCGATAGGATGAATAGGCGGCAAATACACCACATCGAAGCCCATTTCCGCCACATAAGGCAAGCGTTTTTCGCATTCTGCGAAGCTGCCGTGCTCCATATCATCGCCCACGCAGGAACGTGGAAAAAATTCGTACCAGGTGCTGTACCGGGCTTTTAACGGCTCAGACCACACGCTTAGCATATTGGGATAATCGGTGGCCAAGCTGCGATCCGAATGTTGCCGCATCAGATTTTCCAGCGTTTCGGAAAGCGCCAATGCGGCTCCGGCATCCGGTTTGGCAGTGCGCAATTCTTTCGAAAGCTGTTGTAGCTGCAACTGATGTTCACCATCGCTGCGCGCAGCGGCTTCTCCGACCAGTTTCGCGCCGGTCTGAAGTGCTATGGCAATATCCTGGGCGTCGTTGCGATGCGCCAGTTCATGTCGCCAGGAAAGAAAATGATCTGCCCAGGCCGTGAGGGTGTAGACATACTGTCCAAGTTCGGTAAGCGTGAACGACGCTCGCCAGCAATCATTGCCTAGCGGCATCATCGCAACTTCACGCCAGACTTTTTCCGACGCGTGCCGGTAGCGCAACACACAGACCAGTGCATCATGGCTGTCGGTGAANNACATTTTCGATAACCACGCGCCGTCTGCCGTCGAGTTTTAGCGCCCCTTTCATGATTCGCTCCTCTGCTTGAAGAACAGGACACCCAGCGGCGGAAGGCGTAGCATCAGTGAATGATACATTTCACCGATCGTTACGGGGCCCGCTTCAACGCCCCCAAAATTGCCCACTCCGCTGCCCCCATAGAGCTCTATATCGCTATTGAGCACTTCATGCCAATAGCCGCCGCTGGGCACCCCGACCAGATAATTTTCCCTGACGATGGGCGTAAAATTGCAGACGACCAATAGCGTATCGTCAGCGTTGTATCCCCGGCGCACAAAGCTCACCACACTTTTTTCGGCATAGTTGCAATCCATCCATTGAAAGCCGTCGCGACTGAAGTCTTGCTGATAGAGCGCAGGTTCATTGCGGTAAAAGCGGTTGAGATCCTCGACCCAGCGCTGCAGACCGGAGTGCTGCGGGTATTGCAACACTCCCCATTCCAGGCTTTCTTCGTGCTGCCACTCGCGTTTCTGTCCGAACTCGCAGCCCATGAACAACAGCTTCTTGCCCGGATGCCCCCACATATAACCATANNTATCCCAGCGTGTCATGCATCCAACCCATATTCCACTTCAGGCCAAACCCCAGGCCGCCTTGACTGGCGGGACGGGAAACCATCGGCCAGGCAGTCGATTCTTCTGCAAAGGTTTGTGTGTCGGGATACTCGAGATAGATAGCCTCGTTCAGGTTGCGCAGGAAAACAACTGCATCCAGATTTTCCCGACCGCCATTGCGATTGGGGATCCATTCACCTTCCTTGCGGCCATAATCCAGGTAAAGCATCGACGACACGGCATCTATACGCATGCCATCAATATGATATTTATCAAACCAGAATAACGCACTGCTGATCAGAAATGCGCGTACCTCGTTTCGGCCATAATTGAACAACAAACTATGCCAAGCCGGTTGATAGCCCTGGCGCGGATCGGCGTGCTCGTACAAAAAAGTGCCGTCAAAATGACTTAGACCATGAGCATCAGCAGGAAAATGCGCCGGCACCCAATCCAGGATTACGCCGATACCTTGCTGATGCAAGGTATCTATCAGNNACATGAAATCCTGCGGCGTGCCGTAACGCGTCGTGGGCGCAAAGTAGCCGGTGGTCTCGTAGCCCCACGAGCCATAAAAAGGATGTTCTGTGATCGGCATGAACTCGACGTGGGTAAAGTTCAAGGTTGCAACGTAACGCGGCAACCATTCCGCCATTTCGCGGTAGGTGAGGAAGCGGTTTCCCTCTTCAGGAACGCGACGCCAGGAACCCAGATGCACTTCGTAAATGGAACAAGGCGCATTGAGCCGGTTTTTCTCTAGGCGTTGCGCCATCCAGTCAGCGTCATTCCAGGCATATTCTAGTTCCCAGACACGGGAAGCGGTTAACGGCGGCGTTTCCCAGCAGAATGCAAAGGGATCGCCCTTGTCGGCTATTTTGCCCTCACGGGAAACGATACGATATTTATAGAGCGCCCCGACCGCAACATCAGCAATAAATCCTTCCCAAACCCCGGAGTCGTCGTCACATAGAGACAGCACATTCGCTACGGCATCCCAATGGTTGAAGTCGCCGATGACCGAGACGGAAGCAGCATTAGGCGCCCATACTGCAAAGCCGACGCCTTTTACGCCATTAGTGGTCATGCTGTGCGAGCCAAGCTTTTCATACAACCGAAAGTGACTGCCTTGTTTAAACAAATAAATATCGAGTTCTGTAAGCAGGCTGGCTTGAGAAGCCGCTGCCATAGGAAGACTTGTTAATGTGGACATCGGCTTACCTTCATCATTTATAGCAGCGTACAAATAATAAACCCTGCAAAAGCAGGGTTTATTGTGGGGGCTTGTTATCTCGACCGCATCCCTGCTGAAACCGGTCGCTTCGAGATACCCGCCGACATTAAGGATATAAAGAGGGTTCTTTCGCCTATTTAACTACCATTTTATTCTCAACCGACTTTACGCCACTAACGCCGCGTGCCACAGAAACCGCTTTGTTAATGTCGGCACGGGACGATACGAAGCCGCTCAATTGAACCACGCCTTTGAACGTTTCAACGTTGATCTCGGCGGAACTTAACCCATGCTGGTCGAATATGGCGGCCTTGACCTTGCTGGTGAGGACGCTGTCGTCAACATATTCGCCAGTTCCTTCTTGCTTTTGCGTCGATGCGCAACCTACGGCAGTTAATAAGGTCAGTGCCAAAAAAAATGCCGATACAAGTTTAATAAAGTATTTCATAGTCTATCTCCAATAATGTTAATAAAAATTAGGGCCCTCATAACTAAATCGCTAGATACTTATCCCTGGAAGTAAATGAGCAAGCTTTCAAAATCAGGAACCAAACCCTGGAACGAAATTGAGGCTGCATCAAAACCTTGAAGACACTATAGCCATAAGGCTAGCCGTAGTCTGTGCGGAAACGCACATAGACTTTTAAAGGCATCTCTCATTTCATCAATCAATGCCTGAAGTAAAAAATTGGACGCGCTTTTCCTAAAGTCATATCTATGTGCGTTAGCGAACGGTGTCTTTTTACAAAAAGGCGTCTAATTCTCTTCGATGGTTCTTAGAACCAGTTGTTTTTCAACAGCATCATCCAGATTTTACCGGGTGGTAATCGTTTTATGCTGCCTCAGTTCGCTGTTAGAAAACCTGGAGATTGTTGTAATCTCAATCGAGTCATTACAACGATTATGTTCGATGTGTAAGTCAATGGATAAAAAATCATGAAAAAATTTAATCACCTCAAATCCTATCAAATGATGCACAGTATCCGCGTCATCGCAGTCGGTGCAATCTTTATAGCTGGTTGCGCAGGCGCTCCGCCTACAGAACAGATGGCCGTTTCCAAGGTTGCAGTAAGCAATGCGACCAGTGCGGGAGGTAACGAGTTTGCACCGCTCCCGCTCAAGTCGGCAATGGACAAGATGGATGCTGCCGAGCGCGCCATGACAGCGGAAGATTATGTACTCGCCCGGCAATTGGCTGAAGAGGCGCAAGTCGATGCGCAACTAGCCGCAGCGACGGCACGCTCAGCCAAGGCGCAGAAAGCCGCCGCCGCATTGCTACAAGACAATCGTGTGCTACGCCAAGAAATCGACCGTAAAGCTCAATAATTATCAATGGAGTTCATCATGCAAAAAAATCGATATTTCCCCCTTTCATTACTCGCTATTGCGATTATTTCCGGCTGTAGTTCAATGCCTAACCCATCTCTCACCGAAGCCCATAGCAATTTCAACAATGCACGAACCAACCCGGACATCAGCAATCTGGCACCGCTTGAATTGAAAGATGCCGGCGACACTCTGAACAAGGCGGACACTGCTTTTAGCGAAGATAAAGATGTTGACACGGTCAATCATCTGGCTTATGTAGTCACGCAACAAGTGAGCATCGCACAGCAAACCGCCGCGCAGAAAAAGGCCGAAGCAGCGGTCGCCGCCTCCGCCGCAAAACGCACCCAAGTCCAACTTGATGCGAGAACGGCTGAAGCCGATACGGCCAACGCCAATGTGGCGCGTGACCAAGTGCTCATTGCCCAGCTCAAAGCGTTGAATGCTCAAAAAACCGAACGCGGCATAATGATCACGCTCGGCGACGTATTGTTTAGCACCAACAAGGCGCAGCTGAAATCGGGCGGTATGCGCAACGTGCAAAAACTGGCCGATTTTCTTACGCAATACCCGCAATATAAGGTATCTGTCGAAGGTTATACCGACAGTCAGGGGAGTGATGAGTACAATCAGGAGCTTTCCGAACGACGCGCCGATGCCGTGAAGATGGCTTTGATAGACATGACGATCAGCAGTGACCGTATCAGCGCAAGCGGTTATGGCAAAGGTTTTCCAGTTGCCAGTAACAACAATGCCAGCGGTCGGCAATTGAATCGACGCGTGGAAATCATCCTCTCCGACGAAAACGGCAACATCGCTCCACGCTAAACTTTACTGATCTTCGGCGGCGATCAGCAAGACTGAATCGAGCCGAAGCGGCACTTAATCCAAACCCAAAAGAAGCTCATGAAAACTAAAAACGAATACATAGACAGTCTGGCAACAGAACTAAAAGAGTGGAGCGCTAAGATTGACCTCCTGATCGCCAATTCAGAAAACGCTACGGCAGAAATAAAACTCAGATATATACAGGATCTCAATGTGTTACGCGCCAAAGAGCTTGCGGCCATTGAAAAGATAAAAGAGTTAGAGGAAGCCGGCGGTGATGCGTGGGAGACAGTAAAAGAGACGGCGGATAAAATTTGGGATGATCTTAGGGTCGGCGTGGCCGGCGCCGCTTCCAAATTCAAGTAAGCCAAATTCAAGCTTGTCGCTTTTTTCCGTTCGTCCTGAGTTCTTCGGCTGCGCTCAGGAGAGCCTTGTCGAAGGACGAACGGATTTAGGCAAGGCGCAAAAATAAATCACCACAGATATATCGTTCTCATGCAGCGTCACGCAACGCAGGAGCGT
>PMJA01000281.1 GCA_003158415.1 Methylobacter sp. | reverse complement strand
GTTAGTCAAGTCTTCCAGTGTGGATACCGCAAGTTTATGGCGCAACAGGCTCTTAGGACTCATCACTATCAGCGGTTTTCTATACTGACGCGTCATTTGACGGCGTAATAAATGGAATATTTGCGCCGGTGTGGTCGGGGTGCAGACCTGGATATTATGTTCGGCACACAGTTGCAGATAGCGCTCCAGTCTGGCGGACGAATGTTCCGGGCCTTGGCCTTCGAAACCGTGCGGCAATAACATAACCAGTCCGCACAAGCGTCCCCATTTAGTTTCGCCGGAACTGATGAACTGATCGATAACCACTTGGGCGCCATTGGCAAAATCGCCAAATTGCGCTTCCCAGATCACCAGCGTGTTAGGCATGGTGGTGCTGTAGCCGTATTCGAAACCGAGTACGCCGGCCTCGGACAATAAAGAATCAAAAATCTGGGCGCTGCCTTGATCCTTGTCCAGATGTTTAATCGGCGTGTAGGTTTTGTTATTGATCTGGTTGTGCAATACCGCGTGGCGGTGAACAAAAGTGCCGCGCCCCACGTCTTGACCGGTTAAGCGGACAGGGTATTTTTCCAGCAGCAGGCTGGCATAAGCCAGGTTTTCAGCAAAACCCCAATCCAAAGGCATGGCGCCCGCCGCCATTTTACGGCGGTTATCCATGACTTTGGCGACTCTGGGATGCAGTTCGAACCCTGCGGGCAGCCGTTGCATCCGGTCGTTACAAAAGCGCAGTTGATCCATTGATATGGCGGTGTTACAGGGAATCTCCCAGTTTTTATCATGGAACAGATGCCATTGATTGGTGTACGAATAGCTGGAATTTTCCAATACCGGTCTTGATACGACTTGGCCAGCTTCCAGCAGTTTCTGGTAATCCTGTTCCATTTGTGCAGATTGGTTCGCCGTCAAAATCCCTTCGTGTATGAGTTTTTGAGCATAAAGCTTACGCGTGGTTTTGTGTTTGCGGATTTTTTTATACATGAGCGGCTGCGTGGTTGCAGGCTCATCGGCTTCGTTGTGTCCAAGACGGCGATAGCAAATAAGATCAATGACGACATCTTTATTGAAGGTCATGCGGTAATCGAGAGCGAGTTTTGTTACAAAGAGTACCGCTTCGGGATCGTCGCCGTTGACATGAAAAACCGGCGCCTGGATCATGCCTGCCACATCCGTACAATACAGCGTAGACCTAGCATCCAGCGGATTGCTGGTGGTAAAGCCGATTTGATTGTTGATGACGATGTGTACCGTTCCGCCCGTGTAAAAAGCGCGGGTTTGTGACATGTTCAGGGTTTCCATGACGATACCTTGCCCAGAAAAAGCCGCATCGCCGTGAATTAAAACTGGAATAACCGTGTTGATGCCGTCTTTTCCAGCCCGATCCTGGCGGGCTTTCACCGAACCTTCAACCACCGGATTAATAATCTCCAAATGAGAGGGGTTAAAGGCCAGCGTTAAATGCACAGGACCGCCGGGCGTTGCGACATCGGAAGAAAAGCCCATGTGATATTTGACGTCGCCGGAACTGACTCCGGGCGACAGCCTCGAAGTACCGGCAAATTCATCAAATAAGCTGGCAGGGCTTTTGCCTAAGATGTTGACCAGTACATTCAAACGTCCCCGATGCGCCATGCCGATAACAATTTCTTTAACGCCTTTATCGCCAGAACCCTGTATTAATTCATCCAAAATGGGAATCAGGGATTCGCCGCCTTCAAGAGAGAAGCGTTTTTGGCCGACAAAGCGGTTGTGCAAATGGCTTTCTATGCCTTCGGCCGCCGTCAGCAGTTTTAATAGCCATTGTTTTTTTTCGGCGTCCAACAT
The DNA here is from genome assembly GCA_003158415.1 of Methylobacter sp. Classification (GTDB taxonomy): domain Bacteria; phylum Pseudomonadota; class Gammaproteobacteria; order Methylococcales; family Methylomonadaceae; genus Methylobacter_C. The sequence goes on along the minus strand of PMJA01000281.1, from coordinate 4,412 downwards.
TAAGCCGACTTTAGCGTTTTCCAGGCGGTTGATGACCCAGCGCCTGATGTGGGTGTCAACGATGTGCATGAATTCGGAGCCGATACTGCCGCAGTAAATGTCTTGCAGGTTGGCAATGATCTCACGCAAAGGCAATCGGTCTACATTGCCGTAAAGCGCGCCGGTATCAAACAGGGTGTCCATATCCGGCTCGGAAAGACCGTAATAAGCCGGATCCATATCGGCAGGCGAGGGAGCTGTTTTACCCAACGGATTGGTGTTGGCAATTTGATGTCCGCGTACCCGGTAATGGTTAATAAGCCGGGAAACAGCGGCCTGTTTTTTTACACTGGCTTCGGTGAAGCCTTGTAATTGGGCCAGCCTGCCTTGAGATTTAACAGCAAGTTGCGTAAACCTTTCCACGACAGGACTGTGAGGGGTTTCGTAAACAGCACCATGGTGTATGGCATTGAATTGTTTTTGCCAACTGGGCTCAACCGATTCAGGGTCTTCCAAAAACCGTTCATATAAGTTTTCAATGAAACTGGCGTTGCTGCCTTGTAAGGAAGATGATTCTTGAAAAAGTTTAAGCAGGTTACTCATTATGGCTATCCAATTTATACTGCAAGGGTTTGGTTTTTATATTAATTCAAAACAAAAAAGCCCCATTGCGGGACTTTTTTGGTGTATCGAAAGAGGGCTTTAGGTATGGCTGACGCCTGTTGTTATTCTGTGCTCTCTTTTTTCACTCGATTTTTCGATTTTTGAAAAAACCCGAAGTATATCGGTCGCTGATATAATACCGACTAATTTCTTGTCTTTGTCGACCACCGGCAATGCGCCGATTTTATTGTCAGCCATAATGGCTGCCGCTTCCGATGCGTAGGTTTCAGGGTTAACCGTTAATACGCCGCGACGCATGATGTGTTGTACTTTTTGTGGAACCACATGCAGTTCTGCAGTATCTTTACCGGCAGCTGCTTCAATTACGTTAGAGTTATTTTTGGGTCCCAGGGCTTTGTACAGATCTCTGTCGGATACAATCGCGATAACTTTGCCTTTTTCAACGACTGGGATGTGACGAACTTTTTCGTAATGGATTAAAAAAAAGACCCGATCAATCAAGTCGTGTTGCTCGACTGTAAATACTTTTGATTTCATTAAATCTTCAACACGCATTTTATTCTCCTGCTTGTAGTAAACCACATAAGAATAAGGAAAGAATCGAATTTTTACAAGAGATTAAATATGTTGTGTTATAAAATGCTCCATCATGCTTTTATACACTTTAAAAGTTTAACAGTTTTTTTATGGCTACATTAATTAACTATTTGTTATTTATAACAAAACTTATCGTAGCGACACAACGGAGGCAACTATGCGTATTATCCTGTTAGGGAGTCCCGGTTCCGGCAAAGGAACCCAAGCTCAGTTTATCACCCAAAAATATGCTATTGTGCAAATTTCAACGGGCGATATGTTACGCGCAGCAGTGCGCGAAGGTACGCCGCTGGGCATTGAAGCAAAACAAATCATGGATGCGGGCGGCTTGGTTTCCGATGATATTATTTTAGGCTTGATTAAAGAGCGTATTGCCCAACCCGATTGCGCCAACGGCTTTTTATTGGACGGTTTTCCCCGTACCATCGTTCAGGCTGAAGGATTGGCCGCAATGGGTGTTAAAATTGACACCGTTATTGAAATTGTGGTCGCAGATGAGGAGATTGTAAAGCGCATGGCCGGCAGAAGAGTGCATGCGCCATCCGGGCGCACTTATCATATTGAGTTTAACCCGCCCAACGTCAATGGCATTGATGATGTTACCGGGGAAACATTGATACAACGCGATGATGATAAAGAAGAAACCGTGCGCAAACGACTTAGTGTCTATCATGAACAAACTCAACCCCTGGTCGATTATTATTCTGCATCCCGGTGTCAGGTTAAATTCAGTTCGATTGCAGGTGTTGGCACGGTGGACGAAATCACCGATAAAGTGTTTGCTATTCTGGGTTGAGCCACCAAAGATAAGCCGTTAACCATCCATCATAAAATTTAAACACAAAAGGTAAGCATAAATGACTAAAGTTTATAACGTTGCAGTTGTCGGTGCGACGGGCGCAGTAGGCGAGGCCATGCTGTCTATTTTGGAAGAACGCCGGTTTCCCGTAGGCGAAGTGTATGCCTTGGCCAGCAGTAATTCAGTGGGCAAACGCATCCCTTTTAAAGGCGGTTTGTTAAAGGTGGAAGATTTAGCAACATTTGATTTTTCTAAAGCGCAAATTGGCTTGTTTTCTCCCGGCGCGGCTGTTTCGGAAGTCTATGCGCCCAAAGCTGCGGCGGCGGGTTGTATTGTTATCGATAATACCTCACAGTTCCGCTATGACGACGATATTCCTTTGGTTGTACCCGAAGTGAATCCGGAGAAAATTGCCGACTATAAAAATCGCGGTATTATTGCTAACCCTAATTGCTCAACCATACAAATGTTGGTGGCGTTAAAGCCCATCTATGATGTGGCGGGCATTACTCGGATTAATGTGTGTACTTATCAGGCTGTTTCCGGCACCGGTAAAGAAGCCATAGAAGAACTGGGCAAGCAAACCGCGAATCTGCTTAATATGCAACCGGTTACAGCCAGCGTCTATCCTAAGCAAATCGCTTTTAATGTCTTGCCGCAAATTGATGTGTTTATGGATAATGGCTATACCAAAGAAGAAATGAAGATGGTTTGGGAAACTCAAAAAATTCTGGGTGACGACAGTATTAAAGTTAATGCGACGGCAGTCAGGGTTCCGGTTTTTTTTGGGCACTCTGAGGCTGTGCATATCGAAACGCGTACAAAAATAACGGCTGAAACAGTCAGAGCGTTGCTGGAAAAAGCGCCCGGTGTGACGGTGCTGGATGAGCGGATAAACGGGGGCTACCCAACGGCGGTGACCGAGTCGTCCGGTAATGATGATGTGTTTGTAGGGCGTATCAGAGAGGATATATCGCACCCGCTGGGTATCGATTTATGGGTGGTGGGCGATAATGTCCGCAAAGGCGCGGCATTGAATAGTGTGCAAATAGCAGAAGTGCTGATAAAAAACTACATCTAAGTTAAGCTGGTTCAGGTAATATAAGATTTTGGCAACAACGGGTGAAGGAGGGCAGTGTGCGCAATTTAACTAAAACGCTGGCTATGCTCTCGTTACTGGCGCCGACTAGCGGACATACATTAGGGATTGGTAATATTAAATTGCACTCGGCGCTTAATCAGAATCTTAATGCCGAGGTTTCATTAGTCGTATCGGCGGGTGAGAATGCATCTGACATAAAAGTAAGCTTAGCGCCCCATGAAAAATTTGATGCAGCGGGAGTGCCATGGGCCTCTTTCCTGTCGAAAATCACATTTTCCACAGTGGTCGGCGCAAAAGGTTCTATACTTATTAAACTCAGTTCAAAAGAAGCGGTAAAAGAACCTTTCCTTGATTTTTTGCTTAAAGTGAGCTGGCCTAAAGGTAGTTTGTATCGTGAATTTACCGTGCTGCTGGATCCTCCGGCAGCCTATGGCCCGGTCTTAACCCGCTCGGAAACGGTTGAGCCCAAACCTGTAGTTATCTTGCAACGCCAATCAAAACTGAGCCGACCAGTCAGTGCCGGGCGTAGTTTAAGTGTAGCCCGTGAATATGGGCCTACACGTAAAAATGATACGCTCTGGAAGGTCGCAGAACGTGCAGGTAGTCAGGCGGACGTTTCTGTAGAACAAATGACAATCGCTCTCTATGAAGAAAATCCTCATGCTTTTTATAAGGACAATGTCCATGCCTTATCGGCTGGAAAAACACTGAAAATACCCAAAAGAGAGGATGCTCTAAAACGGTCGAAAAAACAGGCGTTAGTTGAACTCAACCGGCAAACAGCAGCCTGGAAAAGCCGCTCCCCTATTAAAACAGTATCAACTAAAAAAACGATGCCGGATAATCAGTTAACGTTAGCTGCCCCCATAGCAGCCGAGGTTACTGAAAATGTAATTGTAGCGCCGAAAAATGAGCCGGTAACCGCTAAACTGACAGTTGATGAGACACCGCCGACCAGACCTAAATTAATTGATGAAGAGATAACCCGTGCTGCGCCGCCGATAGATGATGCGCTACAAAATAAAATAGTGGAACTTGAAAAGCAGTTGTCTATAATGCAGCAAATTGCCGCCTTAAAAGATCAACAGCTCGCCACTATACAGAACCGACCCCAGGTAAAGCCGATTGCACAAACCGAACCTGCCCAGACAACGCCCGAGCAAACTGAGGTCGTCAAGCAAAAAACAGCCCAAACTGCTATCCCGCCAGTTCTTCAGCCGGAAGCTGTATCCTCGTCAAATACATATACTCTGTGGTTGGGGGGGAGTGTGGGGATATTGTCCCTGCTTGGGTGGCTTTGGTGGCTTTGGT